>NZ_JAAGPP010000169.1:0-17626 GCF_017104975.1 Burkholderia sp. Ac-20344 | reverse complement strand
GCGCGAGCGCATGCGGCGTGCACGGTCATGCGCATGCAGGCGCGTGGGGCCGTGCGTTGCCGACATCGGACGCGAAGGGCTTCTGGGGCGCGTTCGGCTGTTCGTGCTGGGCGGTCTGACATGGCGACTCCGACCACTCGCCGCGGTGCGGGCAACCCGGCGTGGGTCCGCGCGCTGCTCGCGCAGCCGTGGGTCCTGCCGCTCGCGCGCCTGGCACTGGTGTCCGCGTACCTGATCGGCGGTGTTGCGAAGGCGCTGGACTTCGACGGCGCGATCGCGGAGCAGGCGCATTTCGGGCTGCAGCCGGCCGCGCTATGGGCGGCGCTGGCGATCGCGGTCGAGATCGCCGGCTCGCTGTGCGTCGTGCTGGGCCGCTTCACGTGGCTCGGCGCCGGCAGCCTCGGCATGCTGACGCTGGTCGCGATGGCGGTGGCCAACGATTTCTGGAACCGCACGGGCGCCGAGCATTTCATGGCGCTCAACAGCTTTTTCGAGCATCTCGGGCTGATCGCCGCACTCGTGCTCGCGACCGTGCTCGCCGATGCGAAGCCTCCGGCCGGCGACGGCCGTACTACCCGATGACGATGAAACAACCAGGAAACCCTGTCATGAAAACCCTTCGTTCCGTGTTGCTCGCCGCGATGGTCGCGGGCGGTCTCGCCGTCGCGCCGGTCGTGTACGCGAAGCCGCCGGTTCCGCCCGTGCCGGTGCCGGTGCTGGCCGTCGGGCCGCAGTACGATACGACGCACGTGTGCGTGTCGCCCGACGATTTCGACCGCTTCACCGACAGCTTCGTCGCGACGTTCGGCGGCAAGAAGTCGAAGCAGGGCGTGTTCCAGGTCACGCCGACGCCGAGCCAGACGATGTCGCAGCTCGTGCTCACGCCGGTCGGCACGGTCTCGGTGTTCGGCTTCAAGACGCCGATCCCGTATCCGTTCTGCGCGGAGCGCACCGGCTATCTCGTCACCGATCTCGACGTTGCGATGAAGACGGCGCGCGCGCACGGCGCGGACGTGATCGTCGACACGTTCCCCGATCCGATCGGCCGCGACGCGATCATCCGCTGGCCCGGCGGGCTGAACATGCAACTCTATTGGCATACCGAAGCGCCGCACTACGATGCGCTGGAGACGGTGCCCGAGAACCGCGTGTACGTGTCGCCGGAAAGCGTGCGCAAGCTGGTGCACGATTTCGTGAAGTTCTCGAACGGCAAGGTGGTGTCCGACAACCTCAAGGCGCCGGGCATCGAGATCGGCCGGCCGAACGAGACGTATCGCCGCATTCGTATCGAATCGGGCTTCGGCAAGATGACCGTGCTCGTGACGGACGGCCACCTGCCTTACCCGTTCGGCCGCGAGATGACCGGCTACGAAGTACCCGATCTCGCCGCGACGCTGAAGAAGGCGCAGGCCGCGGGCGTGACGGTGCTCGTGCCGCCGTTCACGTCGGACGGCCGCGATGCGGCGCTCGTGCAGTTCCCGGGCGGCTACGTCGCCGAGATCCACGCGAGCACCGCGCGATGAAGCACGAGGACACGATTCTTGCCGCGGTGGCCGGCTTCGTCGACACGCTGAGCTTCGTCGCGCTGTTCGGGCTGTTCACCGCGCACGTGACCGGCAACTTCGTGCTGATCGGCGCGGGCATCGCGGGCTTCGGCCAGGGTGTCGTGCTGAAGCTCAGCGTGTTTCCCGCCTTCGTGTGCGGCGTGATCGCGAGCAGCCTGATCGCGCGGTCGCTGTCCGCGCGGCCGGCATGGCAGGGCACGCGTGCGCTGCATACGGTGCAGGCCGTGCTGCTGCTCGGCTTCTGCGCGGCCGGCGTGTGGGCGACGCCCGTCACGCAGCCCGACAGCCTGCCGGCGCTCGTGGCCGGCATCGTCGGCACGTTCGCGATGGGCGTGCAGAACGCGCATCCGCGCGTGATCCCGCGTGCGGGCGTGCCGAACACGGTGATGACCGGCAACGTCACGCAGGCGATCCTCGACGTCGTCGACATGCTGTCCGCCGGCACGGCCGATAGCGTGCGTGCGGCGGCGCGCGCGCGTTTCGCGAAGATGCTGCCGGCGATCGTGGCGTTCGCGCTCGGCGCGGCGTGCGGGGCGCTCGGGTTCCGCTACGTCGGCTTCCTCGCGTTGCTCGCGCCCGTTTGCGCGCTTGCGGTGCTCGCGCTGTGCGCGGCGCAATCCGCCGCTGTCGTGGCGAAGGAGCGCGCATGAGCGGGCAGTTGGAACGGGTGCATCGCGGTCGCTGCCTCGATCGTGCCGCGCGCGCGTCCGTCGTCGCGGGGCTGCTGTTCGCCGGGCGCGGTGCGGCGTTCGCGGAAACGTCGCCGGAGCCGGCACCGGCCACGGAGAGCGCCGCCTCGACGTGCACGGCCAAGCGGCCGACCGTGCTGTTCAACCGCTGGCAGGAAGACTGGTCGGTGCTTGCGAATCCGTGCGTGCCGCGCGCACCGCTCGACGGCCTGAAATACATTCCGCTCGGCAACGATCCGGCCTCCTATGTGTCGCTCGGCGCGAACCTGCGTGAGCGCCTCGAGACCAACGACGCACCGCTGTTCGGTATCGGCTCCGCGCAATCGGATACGTACCTGATCCAGCGCGTCGAAGTGCACGCCGATGCGCATCTCGGCCAGCATTGGCAGTTCTTCGTGCAACTGCAGGACGACCGTGCGTTCGGCAAGAACACGATCTCGCCGGTCGACAGGAACCCGCTCGATCTCGAGCAGGCGTTCGCGACCTACACGGGCGCGCTCGGCGGCGGTACGTTCAAGCTCCGCGTCGGCCGGCAGGAGATGGCGTTCGACTTGCAGCGCTTCATCGCCGCGCGCGACGGCCCGAACGTGCGGCAGTCGTTCGATGCGGTGTGGGCCGACTACGAATATGGGAAGTGGCGCTTCATCGGCTATGCGACGCAACCGGTGCAGAATCGCAACGCGTCCGATTTCGACGACGTGTCGAACCGCGATCTCACATTCAGCGGCTTGCGCGTCGAACGGCAGTCGGTGGGGCCCGGCGACCTGTCGGGCTACTGGTCGCGCTACAACCGCCGCACCGCGCGCTTTCTCGATGCGAGCGGCGCGGAGCGCCGTGACGTGTGGGACCTGCGTTACACCGGTACGCATGGCCGCTTCGACTGGGATCTCGAAACGATGCTGCAGACGGGGACGGTCGGCAGCAGCACGATCGGCGCGTGGGCGATCGGCTCGATTGCCGGCTACCGGCTCGATGCGCCATGGTCGCCGCGCGTCGCGCTGCAGGTCGATGCGGCGTCGGGCGACCGGCATCCGCACGACGGCCGTGTCGAAACCTTCAACCCGCTGTTTCCGAACGGCTATTACTTCACGCTGGCCAGCTTCACCGGGTATTCGAACCTGATCCACGTGAAGCCGTCGGTGACGCTGAAGCCGTCGCCGAACCTGTCGCTGCTCGGCGCGCTCGGTTTCCAGTGGCGCGAGACGACCGGCGATGCGGTCTATCAGCAGGGCAACGCGGTGGTGCCGGGCACGGCAGGCAAGGGCGGGTCGTGGACGGGGATGTACGTGCAGCTGCGTGCGGACTGGACGATCGCCGCGAACCTGATCGGTGCGATCGAGGCCGTGCACTTCCAGGTCGGCGATGCGATCCGCCAGGCGGGTGGGCACAACGCCGATTATGTCGGGGTCGAGCTGAAGTATGGGTGGTAGCACGCGTGCCGCGGCGCGTTCGCCGGCGAATGGCCGTCCGATGCGTGGTGCCGGATGAATGCGCGGGTACAGGTGCTCGCTTATTCGGACGAGGTGCTGATCGTGCGCCGGCTTGCGCCGGGCGCCGCGGAACAGCGCTGGACGCCCGGGCGCGCGCTCCGCTCGGGCCGTTGCGCGCTGTCCGGCGAGAAGATCGTCTGCGGCGATGCCGTCTTCAGCCCGCGCGGGCGTGCACCCTACGAACCGAATGCAATGATCCTGGCGGCGGCGCTCGACCGTTCGCGCGCGCCGACGGTTCGCCCGCACGTACAGGTGCTCGAGCGCTCGGCGCAACTGCTGGTCGTGCGCTGGGTCGAACCGGGGCGTGCGCACTTCGGCGAGCAGCACTGGAAACCCGGGCGTGCACGGCAGGCCGGTGTCTGCGTGCTGTCGGGCGCGCGGATCGCGTGCGGGGACGACGTGTTCCGCCCGAGCGGACGGCCGACGCCACCGAATGCACGCGCGATGATCCTGGCCATCGCACTCGATGGCGCCGGGCTGAAGCACGGCGGGTGACGCGGCACGCACGTGCTTGCGTTTGCGTAATGACAAAGGGCGGCCGGAGCCGCCCTTTGTCGTGTCGTGGCCGGTATCGCGCCGGCCGGTGCATCGCGATGCCGTTACAGGTTAGGCGACAGCGCGAGCGCGTTCGTCAGGTCGCCCATCGGCTGCCCGCCGTTCGCCTTCAGCGCATCGTCGCGCTGTTGCAGGCCCGCGAGGCGCGGCAGCGAGAAGCGGCGCGTGATGAAGCGCAGGATCGACGCGGTGTCGTATTGCGTGTGGTCGACGAAGCCCTTCTTCGAGAACGGCGACACGACGAGTGCCGGAATCCGCGTGCCCGGGCCCCAGCGGTCGCCCTTCGGCGGCGACACGTGATCCCAGAAGCCGCCGTTTTCGTCGTACGTGACGACCACGACCATGTTCTTCCACTGCGGGCTCGCCTGCAGGTGGGCGAGCACGTTCGCGATGTGCTGGTCGCCGCTCGCGACGTCCGTGTAACCCGGGTGCTCGTTCAGGTTGCCCTGCGGCTTGTAGAACGCGACCTGCGGCAGCGTGCCCGCGTCGATCGCCTTGATGAACTCGCTGCCGTCGGTGCCGCCGTCGAGCAGGTGCTGCGCGCGGTTCGCGCTGCCCGGCGCCTGGTTCGCGTAGTAGTTGAACGGCTGGTGGTGCGGCTGGAAGTTCGGCGCCGTCATGTTCGGGCCGTAGATCACGTTCGCCGTGCCGCTCCGTGCGGCTTGCAGTGCCTGGTTCCACGCACCGCCGTACCATGCCCACGACACGCCCGCGTTGGTCAGCAGGTCGCCGATGTTCTGTTGCGACTGCGGTGGCAGCGTCGTCGCGGCCGACGGATCGGCGAGGTTCGGGTCGCCGCCCGATGCCGCCTTGTTGCCGCTCGGCTGGTACGGCGGCTGCATCGTGTTGATTGCGTAGAAGTCCGGCGTCAGGTTGCCCGAGTTCACGAACTTCGGCACGCCGTCGAGCGCGGAAGCCGGCGAGTTGCTCGCGAGCTGCAGCGACTTGCCGTCGGCTGCGACGGCCGAGATCGAACCGGCGGCCGGGCTCTTGTCCGCGTTCGCATAGAACGGTGCGCACGCGCAGATCAGGTACTGGTGGTTCAGGAACGAGCCGCCGAACGCGCCCATGAAGAAGTTGTCGGCCAGCGTGAACTGCTGCGCGATCTTCCACAGCGGCAGCTTCGTCGCGTCGGGCGTGTAGTGGCCCATCACGAGGCCGCCCGAGTCGGCCCACGCGGCGAACATGTCGTTCTTGCCGCCGTTGATCTGCATCTGGTTCTCGTAGAAGCGGTGATACAGGTCGCGCGTCGTCACGCTCATCGGCGTATTGAAGCCGTTCGGGTCGTCGATTGCGAACGGTGCGTTCGGCAGGTTGGCCGTCATCGCCTCGGTCACCGCCGGCGTGACGCCTTTCGCGGTCAGGCCGCCCCAGGCCTTCGGCAGCGTCGCGAGCGGCTGGCCGTTGCGATCCTTCTGCTGCGCGCTTGCCGCAGTCACGTTCTGCAGGCCGTTCGCACCCGGGAAGTTGCCGTACAGGTTGTCGAAGCTGCGGTTTTCCGCGTAGATCACGACGACGTTCTTCACCGTCGACAGGCCTTGCTGCTGCACGTCGTCGCCGCCGCAGGCGGTGAGGGCGGCGGCCGCGGCAACGGCGATCGGTGTAAAGCGAATCCAGGCGTGGTTTTTCATCCGTTGTACTCTCTATCTCTCTCTTGTCGCGTGGGGAACCGGAGCATGCGTGTACCGCCGGTTCGCGAGGCGGCCGTCGCATGTCCGGCTGAAAGCATTTTGAGGGTGCGATTTGACAGGCGGGTGTAGGCGTCCTTTCGATTGCCTGTCGATGAGGCGTCATGTAACGGTCATGCGGCTGACATAAACTCCGGCCGCTCCTGAACCCACTTTCCGACGAATCGATGAAGCCTCGCCAACCGACAGCCGGCGCGTTCGCGCGTTCGTGGCTGCACCTGACCGGCGCGCTCGCGCTGGCCACCACGCTTGCAACCCTTGCCGGCTGTGACGGACAGCCGGGAGCGGGCGCGCCGCCCGTGCAGGCCGCGAGCGCGGCGCGTGCGCCGGGTGCCGCGAACGTGGTTGCGTCCGCAACGGGTTCCGCCAGCGGTGCGGTGGTCGAGACGAACCGGCCGCAGACGCGGGCGCAAGTTTACGAAGGCGTGCGCCGGATGACGGCGCTCGGCAAGCAACTCTTCTTCGACCCTGCGCTGTCAGGTTCCGGCAAGCTCGCGTGCGCGTCGTGCCACAGCCCCGATCACGCATTCGGCCCGCCCAACGCGCTGGCCGTGCAGTTCGGCGGCGACGACATGAAGCGCCGGGGCTTTCGTGCGGTGCCGTCGCTCAAGTACCTGCAGGGCGTGCCGCAGTTCACCGAACACTTCCACGACTCCGACGACGAAGGCGACGAGAGCGTCGATGCGGGCCCGACGGGCGGCCTCACCTGGGACGGCCGCGTCGACACGGGCGCCGAGCAGGCGCGCATTCCGCTCACGTCGCCGTTCGAGATGAACAGCTCGCCCGCGAAGGTCGCGCAGGCCGTGAAGGCCGCGCCGTATGCGGACGAGTTTCGCGCGGTGTTCGGTGTGAAGGTGCTCGACGACGATGCGGCCACGTTCAAGGCCGTGCTGCGCGCGCTCGAGACGTTCGAGCAGACGCCCGAACTGTTCTCGCCGTACACGAGCAAGTACGACGCGTATCTCGCCGGCCATGCGCAGCTCACGCCGGCCGAACTGCGCGGTCTGCAGTTGTTCAACGACGAGAAGAAGGGCAACTGCGCGAGCTGCCACATCAGCCAGCGCGCGCTCGACGGCACGCCGCCGCAGTTCAGCGATTTCGGGCTGATCGCGATCGCGGTGCCGCGCAACCGCGCGCTGCCCGTCAATCGCGACCCGCGCTTCCACGATCTCGGCGCGTGCGGCCCCGAGCGTACCGACCTGAAGGGCCGCGATGAGTTCTGCGGGCTGTTCCGCACGCCGTCGCTGCGCAACGTCGCGCTGCGCAAGACGTTCTTCCACAACGGCGTGTATCACACGCTCGATGACGTGATGCGCTTCTACGTCGAGCGCGACATCCATCCGGAAAAGTTCTACCCGGTCGTGAACGGCAAGGTGCAGATCTACGACGACCTGCCGAAGCGCTACTGGCCGAACATCAACCGCGAGGCGCCGTTCGACCGCAAGCGCGGCGAGCAGCCGGCGCTGAATGCGGCCGAGATCAAGGACGTGATCGCGTTCCTCGGCACGCTGACTGACGGATATCGGCAAACGGCCGCGCCGGCCGGCCACTAGAAGGCGGCGCCGACGGCGCGCATGCTATCCTCGCTGGCTGACAGGCGCAGTGTGCGTGCCGGTTCGCCGGCTTGCACCGCGCCGTTCGATCGAACATCCAAGGAGAACAACATGTCGATGCGTGCATCCCTTTCCGTCGTCACGCGCGTGCTGGCCGGCGCCGCGTGCGCAGCCGCGATGCTGCCCGCCCATGCGCAGAACAACCTGAACTTCCTGAACGACACGCCGCTCAGCTACTTCAGCAAGACCGACCGTGCGTCGCTTTCGAAGGCTGTCGCGCAGGTACGCGACGAAGGCAAGGACGGCGAGGCCACGACGTGGCAGAGCAGCGGCCGCGGCACGCAGATCGATGCGAAGCTCACGCCGGCCACGACCGAGACGGACGGCAAGACCTGCCGTGAAATCGCTACCGAAATCACCGCGAAGGGCCAGACGATGACGCTCAAGCCCGTCTATTGCAAGACCGACGCGGGCAAGTGGCAGCTGCAGAAGCGCTGAGCACACGCGTGATGAAGCGGGGCGGCGCGCCGCGCACGGTGTCGTGCGGCGTCGTGATCCTCGATGCGGCCGGCCGCGTGTTCCTCGCGCACGCGACGGATACCACGCACTGGGACATCCCGAAGGGGCAGGGCGAGCCGGGCGAGTCGCCGGCCGACGCGGCGCTGCGCGAACTGCTCGAGGAAACCGGCATCGCGTTCGCGCCGGCCCGGCTGCTCGATCTCGGCCGCTTTGCTTACCGGCACGACAAGGACCTGCACCTGTTCGCGGTGCAGGTGGCCGAAGGCGAGATCGATCCTGCGCAGTGCACGTGCACGTCGCTGTTTCCGAGCCGTCGCGACGGCTCGATGATTCCCGAGATGGATGCGTATCGCTGGACCATGCCCGGCGACATCGATGCGTATGCGAGCCGCAGCCTCGCGCGGCTGTTTCGCACGAAGCTGTCGCTGGTGGATTTGCATCGGCGGTTGATGGGCGGGTGAAGGAGCGCGGTGGCTTTCGCTGCTGCATGACCCGGCTTCGCTTCAAGGCACGCAATAAAAAACCGGCCCCTTCGGGCCGGTTTTTTCATGGTCACGCGGCGGCGGCTTGCGAAGCCGCACGCCGCCGCGTGCGAAGCACGCCGTTACGCCGGCTTGCCCCAGCTGTCGCGCAGCCCGACGATCCGGTTGAACACGGGCTTGCCCGGCTTCGAATCGACACGGTCGGCCACGAAGTAGCCGTGACGCTCGAACTGCAGGCGCGTTTCCGGTGCGATGTCGCCGTTGCCCGGCTCGACGTACGCTTGCACGATCTTCTTCGAATCGGGGTTCAGCGCCTCGAGGAAGTTCGCGCCACCCGCGTCCGGATGCGGCTCCTTGAACAGGCGGTCGTAGATCCGCACTTCGGCCGGCTGTGCATGCTTCGCGCTGACCCAGTGGATGTTGCCCTTGACCTTGTACGTGTTCGCGCCTTCGGTGCCCGACTTGCTGTCCGGGAAGTAGTTGCAGTGCACGGCCGTCACGTTGCCGTCGGCGTCCTTGTCGAAGCCCGTGCACTCGATCACGTAGCCGTAGCGCAGGCGCACCTTGTTGCCCGGGAACAGGCGGAAATAGCCCTTCGGCGGGGTCTCGACGAAATCCTCGCGCTCGATCCACAGCTCGCGCGAGATCGGGAACGTGCGCACGCCGCGATCCGGGTGGTGCGGATGCACGGGCGCCGTGCAGGCTTCCTCGAGGTCTTCCGGGTAGTTGTCGATCACGAGCTTCAGCGGATCGAGCACGGCGACCGTGCGCGCGGCCTTGTCGTCGAGGTCGTCGCGCAGCGCGCCTTCGAAGACGCTCATGTCGATCCACGAGTCGATCTTCGTCACGCCGATCCGCTCGCAGAACAGGTGGATGCTCTCCGGCGTGAAGCCGCGGCGGCGCACGCCGACGATCGTCGGCATCCGCGGGTCGTCCCAGCCGTCGACGTGCCCTTCGGTAACGAGCTGCAGCAGCTTGCGCTTGCTGGTGATCGCGTACGTGAGGTTCAGCCGCGAGAATTCGATCTGTTGCGGCAGCGGGCGCGTGAACATGCCGGCTTCCGCGAGTTCGTTCAGCACCCAGTCGTACAGCGGGCGGTGATCCTCGAATTCGAGCGTGCACAGCGAATGCGTGATGCCTTCGAGCGCATCCGAGATGCAGTGCGTGTAGTCGTACATCGGGTACACGCACCATGCGTCGCCGGTGCGGTAGTGGTGCGCATAGCGGATCCGGTAGATCACCGGGTCGCGCATGTTCATGTTCGGCGAAGCCATGTCGATCTTCGCGCGCAGCACGTGCTCGCCTTCCTTGAACTCGCCGGCCTTCATGCGGCGGAACAGGTCGAGGTTTTCCGCCGGCGTGCGCTCGCGGAACGGCGACGGCTTGCCGCCATCCGTCAGCGAGCCGCGGTTCGCGCGCATTTCTTCCGCGCTCTGGCTGTCGACATACGCCTTGCCGCGCTGGATCAGCAGCTCGGCGAACTCGTACAGCTTGTCGTAGTAGTCGCTCGCGAAGTACTGGTGATCGACCGCGTCCTTGCGCCAGTCGAAACCGAGCCAGCGCACCGCGTCGACGATCGAGTCGACGTACTCGACGCTTTCCTTTTCCGGGTTCGTATCGTCGAAGCGCAGGTGGCACACGCCGCCGTAGTCGCGCGCGACGCTGAAGTTCAGGCAGATGCTCTTGGCATGGCCGATGTGCAGGTAGCCGTTCGGCTCGGGCGGGAAGCGTGTCTCGACGCGGCCACCCCATTTGCCGGTGCGGTTGTCGTCGTCGATGATGTTGCGGATGAAATTGGAAGCCGCGGGGGCGTCGTTACGTTCGGTGCTCATGCGGATGGCGTCAGGTTGTGTCGGCGCGTCGCGCCGGTTTAATCCCATGATTCTACCTGACCGGGGTCCGTCCCGCGCGGCTTGCGGCATGGCGGGGGCGGGTTTCGACCGATTATCTCGATATTGTGTCGGCTGTAACACGACGTAAATCGGATTGCCCGGGCCGTTTGGCGTTGCCTATGATGGCTTCACCGATTCAACGCCGCCGTTCGGATTGCCGCGCGGCGGGAGGACACTAAAAATCATGATGAAGAAGACCACGTTTATCGTTCGTACCGCCGTGATCGTCGCGGCCCTGTCGCAACTCGGCGCATGCGCGATGACGCATACGCAGCGCAATGCCGGCATCGGCGCGGCCGCGGGCGGCGCGCTCGGCTACCTGGTGACGGGCGGCCCGCTCGGCACGGTTGCCGGCGCCGCGGCGGGCGGCATCGTCGGCGCGAACGTGCGCTGACCGATGACATGACGCGAGCCGCCTGCAAGGCGGCTCGACGTCGGGGCGCGACGCTGCGTTCAACGCGTCCCGACCCCACGCACATCCTTCCGGTATCAGACAGGCAGCATCAGGGAGGAACGGGTGTGCGACACTGCGTCGACGCCACATAACGATTTCACGCGTCGACGCACCTTCCATGAGCCTATTCCCCGTTCTCGTCCTGCCGGGCTACGCCAATTCGGGCCCGCTTCACTGGCAGAGCCGCTGGGAGCGTGCCGATGCACGTTTCTCGCGCGTCGCGATGCCCGACTGGGACCGGGCGTTCCGCAACGGCTGGTGTCTCGCGCTCGATCGCGCGGTCGAAGCCGCGCGCGGGCCGGTGCTGATTGCCGGTCACAGCCTCGGTACGCTGACCACCGCGTGGTGGGCGACGCGCTATGCGCGCCCGGCGGCGCTCGCGAAAGTGTGCGGCGCGCTGCTGGTCGCGCTGCCCGATCCCGACGGCCCCGCGTTTCCGGCCGATGCGCATGGCTTCGGGCCCGTGCCGTATGAGCGGCTGCCGTTTCCGACCTGCGTCGTCGCCAGCAGCGACGATCCGTATGGCTCGCCCGGGTTCGCCCGCACCTGCGCGAACGCATGGGGCAGCGCATTCCACGATATCGGCCCGCGTGGTCACATCAATGCGGACAGCGGGCTCGGCGACTGGCCCGATGCACGCGGCTGGCTCGACGCGCTCGCCCGCTGCGATTAACCACTGCGATTGACCACTGCGATTGACCACTGCGATTGACCACTGCGATTGACCGCGCGAGGCGGGGCAGTGGTTGCGGTCGCCGCCGCTTGCCCGCCCGCACCCGCACCCGCACCCGCACCCGCACCCGCACCCGCACCCGCGCCGGCCGCCGTGCTCAGATCGCCTGTTTCGCCCGCAGCGCGGCGATTTTCGCGTCGTCGTAGCCGAGCATGTCGCGCAGCACGTCATCGGTCTGCGCGCCGAGCAGCGGCGGCGCCGTGCGTGCATCGGGCGGCGTCGCGCTCATCCGGATCGGGTTGCGCACGAGCTTCGCGTCCGCGCCGCACGGGTGCGGCAGCGACACCTGCATCCCGCGCGCCACGACCTGCTCGTTGTCGAACACCTCGTCGAGATCGTTGATCGGCCCGCACGGCACGCCGGCCGCTTCGAGCACACCGATCCAGTCGGCCTTGTCGCGCGCCTTCACCATCTCCGCGAGGATCGGCACCAGCGTGTCGCGGTGGCGCACGCGCGACGGATTCGTCGCGAAACGCGCGTCGTCGGCCAGCCCGGGCCGGCCGCCGGCCTCGACGAACTTGCGGAACTGCCCGTCGTTGCCGACCGCGACGATGATCCACCCGTCGCGCGTCTGGAACGTCTGGTACGGCACGATGTTCGGATGCGCATTGCCCCAGCGCACCGGCGGCTTGCCGCTCGCGAGGAAGTTGGTGTTCATGTTCGCGAGCAGCGCGACCTGCACGTCGAGCAGCGCCATGTCGATGTACTGGCCTTCGCCCGTCCGGTCGCGGTGCGCGAGGGCGGCGAGCACCGCGATCGTCGAGTAGAGGCCGGTCGCGAGGTCGGCGATCGCGACGCCGGCCTTCTGCGGGCCGCCGCCCGGCTCGCCGTCGCGCTCGCCGGTGATGCTCATGAAGCCGCCGATCCCCTGGATGATGAAGTCGTAGCCCGCGCGGTGCGCGTACGGGCCGGTCTGGCCGAAGCCGGTGACCGAGCAGTAGACGAGGTCGGGCTTCACCGCGCGCAGCGAGTCGTAATCGAGCCCGTATTTCTTCAGCTGGCCGACCTTGTAGTTCTCGAGCACGACGTCGCTCTGCGCGGCGAGCTCGCGTACGATCTGCTGGCCCTCGGGCGTCGCGATGTCGACCGTCACCGAGCGCTTGTTGCGGTTCGCCGCGAGGTAGTACGCGGCCTCGGCGGTATCCGCGCCGTCCGCGTCCTTCAGGTACGGCGGCCCCCAGTGGCGCGTGTCGTCGCCGGCGCCCGGGCGCTCGACCTTGATCACGTCCGCGCCGAAATCGGCAAGCGTCTGCGCGCACCACGGGCCCGCGAGCACGCGGGTGAGGTCCAGCACGCGGATATGGCTCAGGGCACCCATCGTCGAATCGTCTCCTTTCATGGCGGGCCTGCGTTGTCGGGCGAGGCCGGTTGGCATGCCGAGCATCTTAAGGCGAATCGGCCGCGCGGGTGGCCCACCCGGGCCGGCCGGAGGGCCGAGCCGCTTTGCCGGCGCTTTGCCCGGAAGCCGGCCCCGATCCCGTATAATCGATCGTTTCCGAATCCATGCCGCCGCGCGCCCCGCCAAGGGCGCCGGCGTTTGAAGCCGTCTTTGCCAGACTGTCCCCGCACGCCATGAAAGCTGCCGAAATCCGCGAGAAATTCCTCAAATTCTTCGAATCGAAGGGCCACACGATCGTCCGCTCGTCGAGCCTCGTGCCCGGTAACGACCCCACGCTGATGTTCACGAACTCGGGCATGGTCCAGTTCAAGGACGTGTTCCTCGGCACGGATCCGCGTCCGTACTCGCGCGCCACGACGGCGCAGCGCAGCGTGCGCGCGGGCGGCAAGCACAACGACCTCGAGAACGTCGGCTACACGGCGCGCCACCACACGTTCTTCGAGATGCTCGGCAACTTCTCGTTCGGCGACTACTTCAAGCACGACGCGATCAAGTTCGCGTGGGAGCTGCTGACCACGGTCTACCAGCTGCCGAAGGACAAGCTGTGGGTCACCGTGTACCAGGAAGACGACGAGGCCTACGACATCTGGGCGAAGGAAGTCGGCGTGCCGACCGAGCGCATCATCCGCATCGGCGACAACAAGGGCGCGCGCTACGCGTCGGACAACTTCTGGACGATGGGCGACACCGGCCCGTGCGGCCCGTGTACCGAAATCTTCTACGACCACGGCCCGGACGTGTGGGGCGGCCCGCCGGGGTCGCCTGAAGAAGACGGCGACCGCTACATCGAGATCTGGAATCTCGTGTTCATGCAGTTCAACCGCGACGCGCAGGGCAACATGACGCGCCTGCCGAAGCAGTCGGTCGACACCGGCATGGGCCTCGAGCGTCTCGCCGCGGTGCTGCAGCACGTGCACAGCAACTACGAGATCGACCTGTTCCAGAACCTGATCAAGGCCGCCGCGCGCGTGACCGAGATCAGCGACCTCACCAACAACTCGCTGAAGGTGATCGCCGATCACATCCGCGCGTGCTCGTTCCTGATCGTCGACGGCGTGATTCCCGGCAACGAAGGCCGCGGCTACGTGCTGCGCCGGATCGTGCGCCGCGCGATCCGCCACGGCTACAAGCTCGGCCGCAAGGGCTCGTTCTTCCACAAGCTGGTGGCCGACCTCGTCGCCGAGATGGGCGTCGCGTATCCGGAGCTGAAGGAAGCCGAGCAGCGCGTGACCGACGTGCTGCGCCAGGAAGAAGAGCGCTTCTTCGAGACGATCGAGCACGGCATGTCGATCCTCGACGCCGCGCTGGCCGACGTCGAAGCGAAGGGCGGCAAGGTGCTCGACGGTGAGCTCGCGTTCAAGCTGCACGACACCTACGGCTTCCCGCTCGACCTCACGGCCGACGTGTGCCGCGAGCGCGGGATGACGGTCGACGAGCCGGCGTTCGACGACGCGATGGCGCGCCAGCGCGAGCAGGCGCGTGCGGCCGGCAAGTTCAAGGCCGCGCAGGGCCTCGAATACACGGGCGCGAAGACCACCTTCCACGGCTACGAGGAAATCGCGTTCGACGACGCGAAGATCGTCGCGCTGTACGTCGACGGTTCGTCGGTCAACGAAGTGAAGACCGGCCAGGACGCGGTCGTCGTGCTCGACCACACGCCGTTCTACGCGGAATCGGGCGGCCAGGTCGGCGACCAGGGCGTGCTTGCGAACGCCGCGACGCGCTTCGCGGTGGCCGACACGCTGAAGGTGCAGGCCGACGTGATCGGCCACCACGGCACGCTGGAGCAGGGCACGCTGAAGGTCGGCGACGTGCTGCGCGCCGAGATCGACGCGCACCGTCGTGCGCGCACGCAGCGCAACCACTCGGCCACCCACCTGATGCACAAGGCGCTGCGCGAAGTGCTCGGCGCGCACGTGCAGCAGAAGGGTTCGCTGGTCGACGCGGAAAAGACCCGCTTCGACTTCGCGCACAACGCGCCGATGACCGACGACGAAATCCGTCGCGTCGAGCAGATCGTCAACAACGAAATCCTCGCGAACGCGCCGGGCATCGTGCGCGTGATGCCGTACGACGAAGCGGTGAAGGGCGGCGCGATGGCGCTGTTCGGCGAGAAGTACGGCGATGAAGTGCGCGTGCTCGACCTCGGCTTCTCGCGCGAACTGTGCGGCGGCACGCACGTGAGCCGCAGCGGCGACATCGGCCTCTTCAAGATCGTCGTCGAAGGCGGCGTCGCGGCCGGCATCCGCCGCGTCGAGGCGATCACCGGCGACAACGCGGTGCGCTACGTCCAGGAACTCGACGCCCGCGTGAACGAAGCCGCGGCCGCGCTGAAGGCGCAGCCGTCGGAGCTCACGCAGCGTATCGCGCAGGTGCAGGACCAGGTGAAGTCGCTCGAGAAGGAACTGGGCGCGCTGAAGTCGAAGCTCGCATCGAGCCAGGGCGACGAGCTCGCGCAGCAGGCCGTCGAAATCGGCGGCGTGTTCGTGCTGGCCGCGACGCTCGACGGCGCCGACGCGAAGACGTTGCGCGAAACGGTCGACAAGCTGAAGGACAAGCTGAAGAGCGCGGCGATCGTGCTCGCAGCCGTCGAAGGCGGCAAGGTCAGCCTGATCGCGGGCGTCACGCCCGACGCGAGCAAGAAGGTCAAGGCCGGCGAACTCGTGAATTTCGTCGCGCAGCAGGTCGGCGGCAAGGGCGGCGGCCGTCCGGACATGGCGCAGGCGGGCGGCACCGAGCCGGCGAACCTGCCGGGCGCGCTGGCCGGCGTGAAGGGCTGGGTCGAAGAGCGGCTCTGATCGTCGCGACCGATGCGATGCCGTCTCGTTGCGGCATCGCGTGAAATGAAAAAGACCCGATCGGCATGCGCCGGTCGGGTCTTTTTGTTGGTATGCCGGCACAACGCGTGCCGGCTGCCCGACGATTCAGGCCGGCACGGTGACCGGCGGCTTCGCCGCACCGCCCGGTTGCCGTGCGGCTTCGGTGAGCGCATCGCGCAACGCGGCCAACGCGGCCGACGCATAGCCCTGCCGCCACGCGAGCAGCGTGTCGATGCCTTCCAGTTCGGGGATCACGTGCGCGGTGATGTTGCCGGTCTCGGGCTGCAGGTCGAGCACCGAACGCGGCGCGACCGCGATGCCGGCACCTGCCGCGACGCACGCGACGATCGCGTGATACGACCCGAGTTCGAGCACGCGCGCCGGCTTGACGCCGTGCGCCGCGTACCACTGTTCGACGTACTTGCGATACGTGCAACCGCGCTCGAACGCGATCAGCGTCGGCAGGATCACGTCGCGCGGCGTGCGCACCGGCGGATGGCCGCGTGGCGTGAGCAGTACCAGATCCTCCCGGAAGATCGGCACCGTTTCGAACGTGTCGGGCAGCGTGTCCGGCGCGGGCGGGCGCGCGAACAGCGCGGCGTCGATCTCGAAGTCGCGCACGCGCTCGATCAGCCAGCCCGTCGTGCCCGTCAGCAATTCGAGCGACACGTCGGGCCATGCGTGGTGATAGCGCGCGAGCACGGTCGGCAGGCGGCTCGCGGCCGTGCTCTCCATCGTGCCGAGCCGCAGCCGCCCGCGCGGCGTATCCTCGCGCACCGCGTCGCGCGCCTCGTCGGCGAGCGCGAGCAGGCGCTCCGCATAAGGCAGCAGCGTGTGCCCGGCCGGCGTCAGCACGAGCCGGCGGCCGTCGCGCACGAACAGCGCCGCGCCGAGTTCTTCCTCGAGCTGCTTGATGCGCGTCGTGACGTTCGACTGCACGCGATTGAGCTTGGCTGCCGCACGCGTCACGCCGTTCTCGCGCACCACGGCCCGGAAAATCGCCAGCGCCGCCAGATCCATGATTCTCTCCGAGCGATGAATGTGTTCTTAATTATTCATTTTTCGAGAACGTTTGGTCAAGCTACGATGGAAACATTCCGATTTCCGATCCGGCCGGCGCGTTGAACGCCGGCCCATGCCGCCATGTCCCGCTCGAATGCCCCGACCGCCGCTGCCGCCGGCGCGCCTTCCGTCGACGATGCCGACCGCCGCGCCCGCACGGCGGCGCTCGCCTGCATGGTCGGTCTCGCGGTCGTGCTCGGCGTCGGCCGCTTCGCGTTCACGCCCTTATTGCCACTGATGCTTGCCGACGGCTCGATCGGCCTGAAGGCCGGCGGCTGGCTCGCATCGGCGAACTACGCGGGCTACTTCGTCGGCGCGGTCAGTTGCGCGGCGCTGCGGGTCGCGCCCGCGCGAATGGTGCGCTTCGGGCTCGTGGCCACCGTGGTGCTCACCGCCGCGATGGGCGTCGGCCACCTGCTGCCGGTGTGGCTCGCGGTGCGCTTCGTCGCGGGCGTCGTCAGCGCATGGACCTTCGTGTTCATGTCGCAATGGGGGCTGCGGCGCCTGGCCGAACTGCATGCGCCCGAGTGGAGCGGGGTGATCTATGCGGGGCCCGGCGTCGGCATCGTGGTGACGGGGCTGATCGGCAGTGCGCTGGCCGGCCAGCGCGCGGCGTCGGGCTGGCTCGGTTTCGCGGCGTTGTCGGTGGTGTTGTCGGTTGCGATCTGGCGTACGTTCGCGGCCGCCCCGGCGCAAGCCGCGCCGCCGGGGGGCGCCCCGCCGCAT
>NZ_JAAGPP010000168.1:0-17835 GCF_017104975.1 Burkholderia sp. Ac-20344 | reverse complement strand
ACACGCGCTCGGGTGCGGTTAGGCCGGGCTCGCCCCAGTCGGCGTCGAGCGCCGGATCGCCGGGGCCGCCGCCGACGGAGAGGTCGGCGAGCGCAGCGCGCACGGCGGCCGGGATCGGCGGTGGACGTGATCGGACTGGACACGGCAAGCCTCCTGAACGAGCGCGGCGGCGCGGGGCCGCCGGTTGGGTCACGCGGTCACTTCTTGTAGATGCGCTTGCGGGTCTGTTCGAGTTGCGCGAGCACCGTATCGATCTGGGCAGGATTCGCGAGGAACTGCTGCATGCCCTTCATCCCCTCGTCGGCCATTTCCTTCGTCATGTCGCGGTCGTAGAACTGCGCGACGCCGCCCTTCGTATCGGCGAGGATCCGGAAGCCGATGCGCGAGATCGGATCGGCCGGCTCGGGCGACTTGCTGTTGGCCGACAGCGAGCCGAGCCCTTCCGCGAGCTTCGCACCCATCTCGGGCGTTTCGACGAACGCGAGGAACGTGTGCGCGTCGGCCTTGTTCTTCGCCTTCGTCGGGATATGCAGCGATTCGACCGGGCCGTCTTCTGCAGTCGGCACCTTCGGGTCGATGATCGGGAAGCGGTAGTAGCCCATTTCCTGCTTCACGTTCGGCGGAAAGCCCGCCGCGATGAAGGTGCCCATCAGCATCATCGCGGCCTTGCCCTGGAACAGGAACGGCTGCGCGCCGTCGAGATCGTAGGACAGCGCGTTGTCGATGAAGTAGCCCGCGTCGATCAGCGATTTCCACGTCGTGTAGACCTTCTTCACGCGCGGGTCGGTGTACGGCACGTCGCCGGCCATCAGCTGCTGGTGGAACGCGTTGCCGTTCAGGCGCAGGTCGAGGTAGTCGAACCAGCCGGCGAGCGTCCATGCGTCGCGGCCGCCGATCGCGATCGGCGTGATGCCGGCCGCCTTCAGCTTCTTGCACGCGTCGAGAAACTGGTCCCACGTCTTCGGCTCGTCGGCGATGCCGACCTTGCGGAACAGGTCCTTGCGGTAGAACAGCCCCCACGAGTAGTAGACGGTCGGCGCCGCGTACTGCTTGCCGTTGTACGACGATGCGTCGCGCGTCGACGCATACATCGCGCCCCAGCCGTTCTTCGTCCAGTCGCCGCTCAGGTCCTCGAACAGCCCGCGCTTCGCGTAGTACGCCATCCGTTCGCCGGCGTGCCAGTTCACGACGTCCGGCGCGACGGTCGTGAGCCAAGCGGGAAGCTGCACCTTGTACGCTTCCTCGTCGACGAAGGTCGCCTTCACGTCGATGTCGGGATGCGCGTTGCGGAACGCGTCGAGCGTCGACTGCCAGACCGCGCGCTGGCTGGCGCCCTTGAACGCGATGTTGATCGTCAGCGTGCCGGCATCGGCGGGCGCCGTCATGCCGAGCGATGCCAGTGCGACAGCGGCGGCCGTGGCGAGCCGGGCGGCGACGCGAAGGGGGCGATGTGTCATGTGTGTCTCCAGTCCTGGGTGTCGTTGTGCGTGACCGGCGCGTCGTGGCGCCGGTGGCGGTTGCTATGAACGGCTGCGGTACACGGCAACGTCTTGCGGCTCCACCCGCGCAGTGCCGAGCACGAACGCGGACGGCGGTGCCGCGTCGATCGTGTGCGGCGTGTCGCCATAGTTGAAAACGTAGGTCAGGCCGCCGCGCCGGCTCACGCGTACGCCGTCGCCGAGCGGCGTCGGCGCGAGGCCGGCGTCGGCCGCGACGTCGGCGAACAGCCGGACGGTGGTCGCGTCGTCGAACAGCGCGGCCCAGTAGTGCAGCGTGCCGTGCGACACGCAGGCCGGGTGGCCGTCGGCGAAGCGCGCACGCACGACGCTGTGCGTGTCGTCGTGCAGCTCGACGAAGTCGCGCCAGTGGCGTGCGTCACCGGCAAGCGGTGCGCCGTCGCGCAACGTGCCGTCGATTCGCTCGGTCACGTTCGGCCGCAGCGATTCGACGCGCCACACGCGTACCGGCAGGATCGACGCGAGCGGGCCGGGCGGCAGCGTCGGCGGGATCTGCAGGTCGACGGTCTTCGAGCCGGTGCGCGGCCCGAGCACCGCATGCGCGCCCGATTCGGCGAGCCGCGCGGCGAAATCGTTCGGCACGACCGGTAGCGGCGGCACGACGACGAGGCGGTAGCCGTCGAGCGGTGCGTGCGCGGAAACGATGTCGACGTCGAGGCCGAGCGAGCGCAGTGCCGAGTAGTACTCGAACGCGAAACGCGGGTAGTGGAAATCGGCGCCTTGCGGCTGCACGTCGAACAGCCACTTCGCTTCATAGTCGAACACCAGCGCGATGGGCGCGCGCACCGGGCCGTCCGCGTCGGCATCCGCGCCGGCGTCGTGCACGGCCGCAATCTCGCGTGCGACGCGCTGCGCCTCGCGGCCGCCTTCGTCGAGCTTGTCGTCGGGCGTGTGCAGGCCCGCATGCATCTGCTCCTGCGCGAACGGCGCCTGCCGCCAGCGGAAGTACGACACGCAGCCGGCGCCGTGCGCGAATGCTTCCCAGCTCCACAGGCGCACAATGCCCGGCCGCGGCGCGGGGTTCCACTGCGCCCAGTTCACGGGGCCCGGCTGCTGCTCCATCACCCAGAACGGCAGCTTCGACATGCCGCGATAGAGGTCGTGATTGAACGACGCGAAATCGGGATGGCCGGTGCGCAGCCAGCGCGCCTTCACGTCGGGCGCGAACCATTGCTCCTCGAGTGCGCCGAGCGGATAGCTGTCCCATGTCGCGATGTCGAGGTCGCGCGCCACTTCGTAATGGTCGAACTCGGTGAACAGCTGCATGAAGTTGTGCGCGACGGGGCGGCCCGGCGAATGCGCGCGGATCACGTCGACCTGCATCCGGTGATAGCGCGCGACTTCGTCGGACGCGAAGCGCCGGTAGTCGAGGCGATGCGACGGATGGGCCTCGGTCACGGTGCCGACCGGCGCGTCGACCTCGTCGAAATGGCGATACTCCATGCTCCAGAACACGGTGCCCCACGCGCGGTTGAGCGCGTCGATCGTGCCGTAGCGCGCCTTCAGCCACGCACGGAAGCGCACGAGCGCGGCCGGCGAGTAGCTGACGACGGTCTGGTGGCAACCCAGCTCGTTGTCGGTCTGCCAGTAGCGCACGGCCGGGTGGCGGCCGTAGCGTTCGGCGACCGCCGTGCAGATCTCGCGCGACGCTTCGAGATAGGTCGGCGACGAGAAGTCGTAGTGGCGTCGCGAGCCGAACTTGCGCGGCCGGCCGTCCGCGCCGATCGCGAGGATGTCGGGATGGCGATCGACCAGCCATTTCGGCGGCGTCGCGGTCGGCGTGCACATCACGATCTCGAGGCCGGCCGCGCCGAGCACGTCGACCGCGCGATCGAGCCAGCCCCAGTCGTATTCGCCCGGCGACGGCTCGATGCGGCTCCACGCGAATTCGGCGATCCGCACCTGCTCGATGCCGAGCGCTTTCATCCGGCGGGCATCGTCGGCCCACATCGTTTCCGGCCAGTGTTCCGGGTAGTAACAGACTCCGAGGCGCATGCCCGATCCTTATGCGTAGTGGTGAACGTGGACGTCGGCGCACGCGGGCACCGCGCGGCCGTCTTCAGTGAAGAGATGGCAGGCCGCGGCCGGCGCATGCACGCGCACGCGTTCGCCGCTGCGCACCTGCGCGTCGCCGGGCACCTTCGCAATGAGCGAGCTGCCGCCGGGCTGGTCGAGGTGCACGTAGGACTGTTCGCCGAGGCGCTCGACGAGCGCGACGTCGCGCGCGAGCGCCGTGGCGGTGGCGTCGTGCGCGGCGCCGAGCGTCAGGTGTTCGGGGCGAATGCCGAGCGTCACGGTGGCGCCCGCGCCGAGCGCCGAGCCGTCGCGCGGCAGCGTGAAGGTCTCGCCGGACGGCGCGAGCGTGACGGTCGTGCGACGCGCATCGCAGGCGGTCACGACGGCCGGCAGGAAGTTCATCCGCGGCGAACCGATGAAGCCTGCGACGAAGCGGCTGGCCGGGTGGTGGTAGAGGTCGAGCGGCGCGCCGACCTGCGCGATGCTGCCGTGCTGCGCGGTGTCGGCGCCGGCATGCAGCAGCACGATCTTGTCGGCGAGCGTCATCGCTTCGGTCTGGTCGTGCGTCACGTAGACGACGCTCGCGCGCTCGAACTGCCGGTGCAGCTTCGCGATTTCGATGCGGGTCTGGCCGCGCAGCGCCGCGTCGAGGTTCGACAGCGGCTCGTCGAACAGGAACACGCCCGGCTCGCGCACGATTGCGCGGCCGATCGCGACGCGCTGCCGTTGCCCGCCCGACAGCGCCTTCGGCTTGCGATCGAGCAGCGTATCGAGCTGCAGGATGCGCGCGGCATCGCGTACTTTCCGGTCGATCTCGGCCTTCGGCACGCGCGCGAGCTTTAGCCCGAACGCCATGTTCTCGTAGACCGTCATGTGCGGAAACAGCGCGTAGCTCTGGAACACCATCGCGACGCCGCGCTCGGCGGCCGGCACGTCGTCGACGCGGCGGCCGTCGATCGACAGCTCGCCCGCGCTCAGATCCTCGAGCCCGGCGATCATCCGCAGCAACGTCGACTTGCCGCATCCGGACGGCCCGAGGAACACGCAGAACTCGTGCGCGCCGATCTCCAGATCGACGTCGCGAATGACCGGCGCGTGATCGCCATAGGCTTTCTGCACGCGTCGCATCGAGATGCTCGCCATTGTCTCCGCTCCATGTTCTAATGCGCTTTCACCATTGATTAAGCGCTTAATCATCGCGATCAAAAAAAGAGGCGATGCGATCGCGGCCGAGTCGCGCCCGTCGGTCGGGCGGCAGGGTGTGCGGCGATAGTGCGCCGCTTCGGTGAGCGAAGCAAATACTGGATAGACGTCTCATATAGTGAGCAAGCGATGGCAACCCTGGATGAAGTGGCGCGCCGTGCCGGCGTGACGGCCGCGACCGTGTCGAACGTGCTGCGCGACCGCGGCCGGGTGGGCGAGGCGACGCGTGCGCGGGTGCTGGAAGCCGTGGCGGCGCTCGGGTATCGGCCGCATCTGGCCGCGCGGGCGCTGGCGGAAGGGCGCGCGCCGACGGTCGCGCTGATGGTGTCGAGCATCGCGAACCCGTTTTATCCGGAGTTCGCGCTGGCGGTCGAGCGCGCGGTGCGGCGCAACGGGCAGTTCCTGATCGTCTGCAATACGAATGAAGACCCGTTGCAGGGGCGTGCGTATCTCGACCAGATCGCCGGCACGATCTCCGAGGGGATTCTCGTGACCAATGCGAACTTGCATCTGCCCGATCTTGTCGACGTCGCGCGGCGCGGCGTGCCGGTCGTGCTGTGCCTGTGGGAGCGGCCCGACGCGCCGCCCGAAGGATTGCCGTGCGTGGCGATCGATTTCCGCGAGGCGGGGCGGATCGCGACGCGGCATCTGCTCGAGCTGGGCCACGCGCATATCGGCGTGATCGTCGGCGGGTCGGCGAGCGGCGTGCAGGCGGCGCGCTTCGACGGCTTCGTCGACGCGATGCGCGAAGCAGGGCTCGACGCGTCGATCGTCGCGGCCGAGCCCGATTCGATCGAAGGCGGCGTGCGCGCGGCGGGGTGGTTGCTCGATGCGCACCCGCAGTTGACCGCGCTGGTCGCGACCAACGACCTGCCGGCGATCGGCGCGATGCATGCGGCGGCCGATCGCGGCCGGCGTGTGCCCGATGATCTGTCGATCGTCGGGATCACCGACATTCACCTGGCGAGCGACACGCGGCCCACGCTGACGACCGTCGCGATCCCGACCGCCGAGGCCGCCGGGTTGGCGGTCGAGCTGCTCAATGCGCTGCGCGAGGCGGGTGGTCACAGCGACGAGACATCGCGCGTGCGGACCGCGTCGCTGCCGAAGCTGGTGGTGCGGGGTACGACGGGGCGGGTACCGGGCGGGAGCGCGACGCCGTCGACATGATGCGTGGTGGGATGAGTACGTCGAGGTCGCCGACGTGGTCAGCGCGATCCGACATGGAGTCGCGCACGCTGTAGCGAACGCCGAACGTCCCCTGTCTCACCCGCCTTCGACGAGCCGCATCACGATGCTTCTGGCCGATTCCAGATGCGCGACCGTCATCGAGCGCGCCGCGCGCGCATTGCGTTCGCGGCACGCCTGCAGGATCTCCTCGTGCTCGACCTGGAACGACGGCGTATCGGCGAGCAGCGTGGCCTGCAGGCGCTCGTACCGTTCGACCTGGCTGCGCAGCTCCGCGATCGACTTCAACTGCCGCGCGTTGCCGCAGCACGAATACAGCAGCGCGTGGAATTCGCGGTTCAGTTCACCCTGCCGGCGCGGCACGGCCGCGTCGCCGAGCAAACGATGGACGAGCTCGGCGCGCGCGAGCGCCTCGTCGTCGAGCCGCTTCACGCTCCGGTAGATCGCGTCGCCTTCGAGCAGCGCGCGCAGGTCGTAGATTTCCTGCACGTCCGATGCACTCAGCATGCGCACGACGGCGCCACGATTCCTGAAGATGTCCAGCAAGCCTTCGCGTTCCAGGCGCTGGATTGCCTCGCGCATCGGAATCCGGCTGATGCCGAACCGGTCGGCCAGGTCGCGCTCGACGAGCCGCTCGCCGGCTTCCAGCTCGCCGTTGATGATCATGTCCCGCAACGAGGCGGCGACCGCGTCCGCGATGGAATCGAGTTTGGCTTCCATGCCTGCATGTTCCGTTAATTTGGAATAATGGTATACCAAATGGCGATCTGATGCCAAAATGGCGGGCGCAGGCGGGCTTCGCAAAACGACATCCGGCCCGGCCGAAGCAACCCACATCAATGGAGAGCGAGATGGCATCTGGCGAACACACGTATCGCGTCGCAGTAGAGTGGACGGGCAATCGCGGCTCCGGCACGTCGGGGTATCGCGAGTACGGGCGGGATCATCTGATCCGGGCCGGTTCCAAGCCGGATATTCCCGGTTCGTCGGACGCGGCGTTTCGCGGCGATGCGTCGCGCTGGAACCCCGAGGATTTGCTGCTCGCGTCGGCATCGGCGTGCCACAAGCTCTGGTACCTGCATCTGTGCTCGGAAGCCGGTATTCGCGTGCTCGCCTATGTCGACAACGCGGAAGGCACGATGCTCGACGGCGCCGATGAAGGCCGCTTCACGGAAATCGTGCTGCGCCCGCACGTGACGATTCTGGCCGGCGACGATCGCGAACGGGCCGCGCATCTGCATCACGATGCTCACGCGAAGTGCTATATCGCGAATTCGGTCAACTTCCCGATTCGTTGTGAACCGGTGGTCGAGTATGCCGCAGCTTGATACCGACGCCTGCCGGATGACTGCTTGGTGCGCTACACGGTGCTAGATCCGTACGCGCTGATGCTGTGCCGCTGGACGCGCGGCTTTGCCGAGCCGGCGCGGCAGCGGCCGGTACTCGGCGGCTATCTGCAGCGAGTGCTCGCGCGCCGGGCGGTCCAGCGGGCGTTGCAGACCGAAGGGCTCGAGCAGCCGTGGGGGTAGCGGAGCGCACGCTCTGGTTGAATGGGCGACTTCCGACAAATCTCAGAAGATCCTTGCACGAATAACTGCACATCCCAACGTTCAACCGTGAATCAATTTTAGTTCGCAGTTTGGTCCGGAGTACGTAACGTGTGCGCATACGACAGACGCACGAGAATTCGATCTGATTTGCCGTATATGTGCTTTGGAACTCGACTAGAGATGTTCGAGTGCACGTCAATCAGACGTGTCTGGAATTCGATTTTTGTGGCTTCCAATCAACAGCTTGGCAATATTTGAAAGTCATTCTTCGGCGTTTCAGTAAGCTCGCGGTCAATAACCAAACGAATGGGCGCAGGCCGCGCCGATAAGAATGAACAAGAATACGCATCGCCTGGTGTATTCCAGGCTTCGGGGTATGGTGGTGGCCGTTGCAGAAACGGCGACCGCCGAGGGGAAATCGGCGACGGGCGAAGCACGTGCACGGCGGCGATCGTCGACGTCCGGTGCCCGCGTCGTTGTGGCAGGTGTCGCAGCGCTCGGCATGCTGCCTACCCTGTCCGATGCGCAGATCGTGCCGACGCCGGGTACCAGCACGCACGTGATTCAGACGCCGAACGGCTTGCCTCAAGTCAACGTGGCCGCGCCGTCGGGCGCCGGCGTCTCGGTCAACACCTACAACCAGTTCGACGTCTCGCGCGCCGGCGCAATCCTGAACAACTCGGCCACGATGGTCCAGACCCAGCAGGCGGGCTGGATCAACGGCAACCCGAATTTCAGTGCAGGTCAGGCCGCACGGATCATTGTCAACCAGGTCAACAGCCCGAATCCTTCCCAAATTCGGGGCGCTTTGGAGATCGCCGGCTCCCGGGCGGAGCTCGTCCTCGCGAATCCGTCGGGCATTTATCTTGATGGCGCGTCCTTCATCAACACCAGTCGCGCAACCCTCACAACGGGCGTGCCGTACTACGGCGCCGATGGCTCGCTCGCTGGCTACAACGTCAACCGCGGGCTCGTGACGGTTGCCGGTGCAGGCCTGAATGCCGCCAATATCGACCAGGTGGACCTCATCGCCCGCGCGGTGCAGGTAAACGCGGCGGTCTATGCGAAGAACCTCAACGTAATCGCCGGTGCGAACCAGGTCAACCACGACACGCTCGCCGCGACGCCAATCGCCGGCGACGATCCCGCTCCCTCGGTTGCGATCGACGTGAGCCAGTTGGGCGGTATGTATAGTGATCGGATCTTCCTCGCATCGAACGAGTTCGGTGTGGGGGTGGCCAACGCCGGGACGATTGCCGCCCAGGCCGGTGACCTGACGCTGCAGTCGAACGGCCGGCTCGTGTTGACGGGCAAGGCGACCGCGAGCGGCAACCTCGCGCTGTCGGCTGCCGGGGGCATCCAGAACAGCGGCACGACGTACGCGCAGCAGTCGCTGTCGGCCAGTACAAGCGCCGATCTCACGAACACCGGGACGCTCGCCGCGCAGCAGAGCGCGACGGTGAATGCGGGCAGCGTCAATTCGACCGGCACGCTCGGCGCGGGCGTGAACAACGATGGCTCGGTAGGCCGGGGCGGTGATCTGAACCTGACAGCCTCGGGCCAGTTGAGCGCTACGGGGCAGAACGTAGCGGGCGGCAATGCATCACTGACCGGTGCGAGCGTGAATCTCGCCGGCAGCCAGACCGCAGCGAACGGAAATCTGTCGCTGAACGCGACGGCCGGCGACGTGAACCTGTCGAACGCGACGACGAGCGCACAACGCGCCATTCAGGCGAGTGCTTCCGGTACGGTGATCAACGATCACGGCAGCCTGTCGAGTGGCGGCAGTACGACGCTGGCCGGTGGTGCGCTCTCGAACCAGAGCGGCAAGGTTTCATCGCAGGGGCCGCTGTCGGTCAACGTGGCCGGCCAGATCGCCAACCAGTCCGGTGAACTGATTTCCGAGAGCACGGCAGACGTGCATGGCGGCGCCATCGCGAACAGCCAGGGCACGCTTCAAAGCGCGGCCGGCATGACGGTGGCCGGTGCGTCACTGGACAACACGGCCGGCCGGATCACGTCGCTCAACGGCGACGGCCTGTCGGTGACAACGAGCGGCCAGTTGACCAATGCCGCAGGGACGACTGCAAACGGCGCGCAAGGCGGTGTGATCGGCGGCAACGGCGATGTTTCGGTCCGCGGCGCAAACGTTGTCAACCGTGGCGCGATCACGTCCAATACAAATCTGCGTGTTGCGGGCCAGTCGGTCGACAACGGTAGTGGCATCCTGCAGGCCGCCCAGAACGTCGTGGTCGATGCCGGCGCGCACCTGGCGAACAGCGGTGGTTCGATTGTCGGCCAGACGGCGACGCTCAGCGCAACGACGCTCGACAACAGCGCCGGCACCGTGCAGGCCGATCAGGTCTCGTTGAACGCAACCGACGTCGTGAACCACGGCGGCACCATCACGCAGACCGGCGCCGGCGCAATGGCCGTCAACGTGTCGGGCACGCTCGACAATTCCAGCAGCGGCACGCTGCAGACCAACAGCACCGACCTGACGCTCGCGCCGGCTACGCTGAAGAACGACGGCGGCACCATCACGCACGCCGGCACCGGCACGCTGACGCTCGGCAATGGGACGGGCACGGTGTCGAACGTCGGCGGCTCGATCGCGAGTAACGGTCGAGTCGTCGCGCAAAACGGCACGCTGAACAACGCGTCGGGCTCGATCAGCGCGCAGAACGGATTGGCGGCAACTGTCGCCGGCACGCTGAACAATGCAAGCGGCAAGCTGTTGTCGAACACGGACGTGAGCGTCACCAGCGGTACGCTGGCGAATGACAGCGGTCAGATCGGCGCCAGCACGAACGCGACGATCCACACCGGCTCGATGACGAACCAGGGCGGCTCGATCGTCGCGCCGAACCTGTCGGTCACAGCCGACTCGACGCTCGACAACAGCGGCGGCAAGCTCGAGGCCAATCAGCTTGCGCTGACGGCCGCCAACCTAGTGAACCGCGGCGGCACGATCACGCAGTATGGATCGTCGGCGATGCGGATGAACGTCAGCGGCACGCTCGACAACTCGGCGGCCGGCGTGATACAGACCAATGCCACTGACCTCACGCTTGAGCCGGCCGAGCTGAATAACTCAGGCGGCACCATCACGCATGCCGGCACCGGCACGCTGACGATCGCGCCGGGCAATGGATCGAGCGCGCTGAACAACGCGTCGGGCACCATCGTGACGAAGGGTCAAGCCATCGTCAACGCTGCTTCCTGGAACAACGCGAGCGGTATCCTCGCCGCGCAGCGCGGCATCAATGCCACGATTACGGGTGACGTGAACAACGCGCAGGGTCTGCTGCGATCTGACGCATCGCTGTCGTTGAAGAACGGCGGTGCCCTGTCGAACCGAGGTGGCCACATTCAGGCCGGGCAATCGACTACGGGCGACACCAGCACACTCGCCATTCAATCGGCCTCGATCGACAACGCGGACGGCGCCATCGTCGACCTCGGCGCGGGCAAGATGACGGTGCAAGGCGGCAGCCAGATTGCGAACAGCCACGCCGGCGGCGTATCGGGCATGGGTGCGATTACCGGCAACGGCGACGTGACGATTGGCGCAGCATCGATCAGCAACACGCAAGGCGGCCAGCTCAGCGGCGCATCGCTTCATGTCCAGGGCAACACCTTGGACAATAGTGGCGGCACTATCGGCAACGTCACGAATTCAAACGGTGACGTGGACGTCACGACGACCGGCGCGATCACGAATACGGGCGGTCGGATCAGCTCGACTCACGACTTGTCGGTCGCGGCAGCCACGCTGCAGGGTGGCGGCACATACAGCGCGACGCATGATGCCAACGTGAACCTGCAGGGCGACTACACGGCAGCGTCCGATACGCAGTTCAACGTTGGGCACGATCTCGCCTTCACGTTGCCCGGCACCTTCACGAACAACGCGAACCTGCAGTCGGTCAACAACCTGAGCGTCAACGCGGGCAACATCGTCAACGTGGGCGCCTTGACTGCCGGCGGCCTGCTGCATACGCAATCGACCAACCTGACTAATACCGGCGCGCTCGTGGGTGCGAGCGTGTCGCTCAACGCGACGAATACGATCTCGAACCTCGGCCCGACCGCGCTGATCGGTGGATCGGACAGCAACGGCACGCTCGAAATCCTCGCGCATGACATCGAAAACCGCGACGACACGACCACGACCGATTCGATGGCGACGACGGCGATCTTCGGCATGGGCAAGGTCGTGCTGGCGGGTGGGAAGGACGCAAGCGGCAACTACACGAACGCGGCACTCGTCAACAACGTGTCGGCCTTGATCCAGTCGGGCGGCGACATGGAACTGCACGCCGACAAGGTGACGAGCACGCGCCGCGCGATGAAGACGTCTACCAGCCAGATCGATCCGGCATCGCTCGCGCAGTTCGGCATTCCGATCAGCGGTCGCACGGGCCAGATCGGCGTGAAGGATCCGGACAGCATCGGCGGCGTCTACACCGAGCCGCCTCATGGCGGTCAATGGAACAGCACGTATCAGTTCACGACCTACTACGCGGACAGCGCGACGGCGACGACCGTGACGGACATCAGCCCGGCTGCGCAGATCGTGTCGGGCGGCAGGATCGATGCGTCGTCCGTCGGCACACTGCAAAACTACTGGAGCAACATCGCGGCGGTCGGCGACATCAAGATGCCGTCCCACTACGACGCCGACGGCTGGGCGGCGTCCGGCCAGAAGCTGCCGGGCGTGTCGGTTTCCTACTCGGGCCAGTATCACTACAACAACTACGACAACTCGGAACACGACTGGCAATTGCCGTTCGGCAACGCGCCGTTCGTGACCGGTCGCCCGGGCGGTTACACCCAGGCGGCGCCGGCGTCGATCAAGGATTACAAACTGCCGAAATACGACTCGACGTTGAGTTCGAACGGCACGATTTCGGGCACGGGCGTCAGCGTCAACAATACGGCGGGCAACGCATCTATTCCGTCGCTCGGCTTGCTGCCGGGGCAGTCGGTGCCGGGTCTTACCCCCACCAACCTGAGCGGCAACGCGAGCGGCGCGAAATCGGGTGCGTCGGCCGTGCACGGCGGTCCGGCGGCGCCGGTCGATCCGATCATCGCCAGTGCAACAGCGCTGAACGTCCTGAACAACCTTACCATTCCGCAGGGCGGCTTGTTCAAGCCGACGACTGCGCCGAATGCGAGCTACGTGATCGAAACGAATCCGGCGTTCACGAACCAGAAGAATTTCATTTCGAGCGACTACTTCTTCGGTCAGCTCGGCGTCGACCTCACGCATATCCCGAAGCGACTCGGCGACGGCTTCTACGAGCAGCAGCTCGTGCGCAACGAAGTCACGGCGCTGACCGGCAAGGCCGTGCTCGGGCCGTACGCGGACCTGCAGACCATGTATCAATCGTTGATGGCGGCCGGCGCGGATCTGTCGAAGTCGCTCGATCTACCGATCGGCGCAAGCCTGTCGGCAGATCAGGTGTCGAAGCTGACCAGTAACGTGGTCATGATGGAAACGCGGGTGGTCGACGGTCAGTCGGTGCTCGTGCCGGTCGTCTATCTCGCGAAGGCCAGCCAGCAGAATATCGACGGCCCGTTGATCAGTGCGACGAACATCGATTTCCAGAATGCGCCGTCGTTCACGAACAGCGGAACGATCAAGGCGGACAACACGCTGGCGATCCAGGGCAAGCAGATCGACAACGCATTCGGTGCGCTGCAAAGCGGCGGGCTGATGTCGCTGAAGACCGAGAACAACATCGACCTGACGTCGGCGAATGTGAAAGCCGGCAGTTTGCAGCTCGACGCCGGGAAGGACCTGATTCTCGATACGGCGACGAAGACGAACACACGGGTAAGCCGCGACGGTGCGACGAGCGTGGTGACCACGCTTGGGCCGACCGCGAAACTGGACGTCGCGGGCAATGCGTCTATCGTCACCGGCGGCAACCTCCAGCAGAACGCGGGCAACCTGTCGGTCGGCGGCAATCTCGGGATGAACGTCGGCGGCAACTGGGATCTCGGTGCGGTGCAGACGGGTGAGCACAAGATCGTGCAGCGGGCGAACGGTGTGTCGAATACCGACATCAACAAGGTCACCGGCAGTTCGGTCAGTGTCGGCGGGCAATCGAGCATTGGCGTCGGCGGCGATTTGACCGCACGTGGTGCACAGATCGACCTCGGCCAGGGTGGAACGCTGGCTGCCAAGGGCAACGTGACGCTCGGCGCGGCGAGTGCGACGTCGACGGTGAACAGCAACAGTTCGGGCAGCGACAGTCACGGCAGTTATGCGGAGACGCTGCACACGTCGGATCAGGCACTGACCGGGACGGCGCTCAAGGGCGGCGACACGGTCAATATCGTGTCGGGCAAGGATATAACGCTCTCCGGTAGCACGCTCAGCCTCGACAAGGGCAACGCAAACCTGCTGGCGGCTGGCGATGTGAATGTCGGCGCGGCAACCGAGACACATGAACTCAACTCGCACGAAACGCATAGTCATAGCAGTGTGGTGAGCGGCGCGAAGATCGCGAGCGGAATCGACCAGACAGCGACTTATAGCCAGGGCAGCACGATTTCGGCGGACGGCGTGACGGTCACGAGCGGCCGGGACATCAACGTGACGGGTAGCAATATCGTCGGTACAAACGATGTGTCGCTGTCGGCTGCGAGGGATGTGAACATCAAGACCTCGCAGGACACGGTCCAATCGTCGACCTATTTCGACAAGAAGGAAACCGGCCTCATGTCGAACGGTGGTCTGTCAGTATCGGTCGGCTCTCGTTCGAACTCCGACAAGCAGCAGACTTCATCGGTCACGAACAATGGAAGCGCGATCGGTGCGCTGAACGGCAATCTCACGGTGAGTGCCGGTAACGATCTACACGCGACCGGCAGCATCCTGCATGCGGGCAACGACGTGAATCTTGCCGGCAAGACCGTGAAGATCGACACCGCGACGGATACATCCAGCTTCGCGGAGCAGCAGCAGTTCCGTCAGGCCGGCGTGACGGTGGGCGTGACGAATCCGGTCGTGGCGGCAGTGCAGACCGGCCGGCAGATGACGAACGCTGCGCAAAGCGTGGGTGGCGATCCGCGCTTGATTGCGTTGGCCGCGGCCACGACGGGCCTCGCAGCAAAGAACACCTATGACTCGCTGAAGCAGATGGGCGGGGACCCGGTGAACGCTGCGAAAAGCGTCGGGATCAACGTGTCGGTCGGCGCGAGCAAGAGCGACAGTCAAATGCAGGCACAGTCGAGCACGGCGGTGGGAAGTACCGTGTCAGCGGGCCGCAACGTAACGATCGCCGCTGCTGGCGCTGGCAAGGACAGCAATATCGACGTGATCGGCAGCACGATTTCTGCGGGCAACAACGCGAAGTTGGCCGCCGAAGGCAATGTGAACCTGCAGGCCGCGGAAAGCACCAGTAGTCAGCACAGTACGAACAGCGGGGCGAGTGCCTCGGTGGGTGTGTCGTTCACTGTCGGCGCGAAGACCGGTGTCGCACTCACCGCGGGCGTCGCCGGTAATCGCGGTAACGCGGACGGCGATTCGTCGACATGGACGAATACTCATGTGGCGGCTGGCAACCAGCTCACGATCCAGTCAGGCGGTGATACGAATTTGAAGGGCGCAGTCGCGTCGGGCAAGCAGGTGGTCGCCAATGTTGGCGGAAACCTGAACATCGAGAGTCTGCAAGACAAGGATCATTTTGATTCGAAGCAACAAAACGCCGGGGTGTCGATAAGCGTTTGTCCGCCGCCCTGTGTGTCGAGCGTGGCGGGCAGCGTTGGCCAGACGAAGATGAACAGCGACTACGCCAGCGTGATCGAGCAATCGGGGATCAAGGCTGGCGACGGCGGCTTCCAGGTCGACGTGAAGGGCAACACCGATCTCAAGGGCGGTGTGATCGCGAGCGGTGACAAGGCAGTGCAGGACAACCTGAACACACTGACAACCGGCACCCTCACCCGTAGCGATATCGAGAACCACGCATCGTACGATGCCTCGTCGATCGGACTTTCGGGCGGCTACGGCGGCACCATCGGCAAGGATCAGAAAGGTACGGCGGATAACGTGAATCCGGTGCCGGGGACGTCGCTGCCGAAGGGTGACGGCGGACTGCAAGTTGCACCGCCCGTGGCGCTCGGTGCGTCGGGCGATGCGAGTTCGACGACGAAGAGCGGTGTCAGCGGTGGCACGCTTACGATCACAGACGGCACGAAGCAGCAGCAACTGACGGGCCAGACTGCAGCTGAAACTGTGGCGGACGTCAATCGCAATACGTCGAATACCGGGGGGGCGCTTGCCCCGATCTTCGACAAGGAGAAGATTCAGGCCGGCTTCGACATTACGAGTCAGTTCATCAATCAGGCGGGGACATTCGTCGCGAATCGCGCGGCTGAAGCGGACGCGGCAAAGACGGCTGCGAACAACCCGAACCTGACGCCGGAACAGCGCGCGGCGGCGCAGCAGCGAGCCGATGAACTGAACGCCAATTGGGGGCCGAGCGGTACCTATCGTCAGGTGCTAACTGCTTTGTCGGTGGCAGCGGGCGGCAACGTAACGGGTGGCGTGGGCCAACTCGCACAGAACGCGACGGTGGCGTATCTGCAAGAACTTGGTGCGAACCAAGTGAAGCAGATTGCAGACAACCTCGGTAGCGAAGAAGCGCGTGCTGCGTTGCACGCGATTGTCGGTTGTGCAGGAGCTGCTGCCAGCAGCCAGAATTGCGGTGCGGGAGCGATGGGGGCGGCAAGCAGTTCCGTGCTCGGTAGTTTGCTTGCGCCATCGGCGAATCTGACGGCAACGGAGCGTGAAGCGCGCGACAATCTGGTGACCAGTTTGGTTGCTGGCGTTGCAGCGATGTCGGGATCCGAAGTGGCGACCGCAGTTGGTGCGGGCAAGATTGAAGTAGAGAACAATCAGATTTCACCGATGGCGCCGGTTCCAGGCTGGCTCGCTGGATTCAAGCTGCCGGGGTATAAGGGCGAGACGGCGGGCAAGGGCGATGGTGTGATTGCTGATCCGGCGACGGAACTCGATCCGAGTATCAAGCCGGGGTCGTTGATTTCGCCGCTACCTGATGCCAAGAAGATCAGTGACTGGATCACGGAGATCATCCCGGATCAGGCGAAGGGGCTCGTTGACTATATCCTTCACTCGAACGAACCATCGTCATCGGGTAAGGAGAGATTGAATTTTGACACGAAAGTTGAAGTCAAGGATGGTGGTTATGTAGATGTCGAGCTATCCGCCAGACAGAAATTTGATAAAAGTGGCTCTGTTGTTGATAGCAGGTTTGCACAAAGTGATTTGGTTGGTCGTTACTCTCCAGACGGAAATTTCCACATAGACTGGTACGGAACTACGGTGTCTGGACGAGGTGTTGGAACAGATATGATTTCCAAGGCGATGGAATCCGTAGGGGCAGATAAGGTGAAAACCGTGTCGGCTCAGTTAGGCAATACAAATCGTGATGTTTACAATTCGGTGACATCTTCCGGGCTCTCATCGGTTCAAGCGGTTTGGGCTACTCCATTAGGTAAATCGATGAATTCTCTTGGGTTTAAGAATGTTGAGGTTGATGGGTACAACGTTAAATTCTATCGGTGAACGGTTATGGAAAAAGTTGAAATCATAAAGCTAATGCTGAGTGTTGGAAGGGCGAAGGATATGTTGGAATTCGTCGAGGGTGAGTCGCCTTATCTTTCCGATGCTTCTGATGGTGTGCCACAAGATCCTGAGCTCAAGCGAATTTGGATTATGGTGGTGCATCACCTGCGATTTTTGGTGGAATTTGGAAATGGCGAATCAGTTCAATCGGCTGGTGGGAAAGTGTACGGCCCTTATCCGGATGAATTTGATAGATGGTTAAACTTGGGTGCGCCAGGAATCTCGGAAATTGATATTAAGAAATATATAGATGCAAACCCTTTGGATGAGGGGGGTAGGGTGTGAGGCACGGGCGTTAGCATGAGAAATGCGGCGGGGCTTCGTCCTTGGCCGCTGACACCGTGAGGATTGAACTTATGAGGCGACTTGGTATTTTTTCTCGCTGGGAAACGGAAGCGCAACTCCTTTCCTGGGTGGAAAAAGACTGGGAGCATTTGCGACAGAACATTTGGGAGCCGCGTCGGCGAAATCTTGAAGCCTATACGCACGGCGAAAACCCATTTACCGACGCCTCTGGGATGGCGCCTGCAAAAAGCCTTTCTCTTGGCGTCAGCATGTCGCTTGTCTGCGCTAAGAGGCCAGTTCAAAAAGGCTGCTCGATACGCCTGAAGATGTTCCAACAGACAAGCGAGCAACCGAGTTTCAGGAATGCTTCGTGAATGTCGGCACGTCGCTCGAAGCGAGTGCGTAGGCGACG
>NZ_JAAGPP010000167.1:0-269 GCF_017104975.1 Burkholderia sp. Ac-20344 | reverse complement strand
AACGTGAGTGACCACTGGACCTGAAATCAGCAGCAGCTGCACACGCTTCACATAGACGCAACAAATACGATACGTACACACCGCGTGTAGTCACGCTTTACCTGAGCTGCGCTACTGTAGTGAATGGCGAATCAATACACAAGCAGTAGTGAGCAACAAGCTGCCTGTGTCATCGTGGTCCGAGTGTTTAACACATCCCGGTCCACGCACGTACTTTTCTTTTTTTTTTTTTTAATGGTACGGCCACCACCGAGCTCTACACCATTGTT
>NZ_JAAGPP010000166.1:0-17331 GCF_017104975.1 Burkholderia sp. Ac-20344 | reverse complement strand
CGGATGCGGGCGAACTGACGCAACGCCTGTGGCGCGACGCGCTGGCGTGCGCGGCGGGGCTGCGCGACGCGTTCCCGCAGGCGGTCTGAGCGCCCGGGAAGGGGGCGCCGGCGCGGGAGCATCGGCGTATCATCTGGGTTTTCGTCAGCCCGATCCAGGCACCCCCACCATGACCTCCGTCGACACGCCCCCCGTCCTCGACCATGACAAGCTCGTGACCTTCATCGAGCGCAAGTGGAACGATGAAATCCTCCACGCCCTGACCGACTACATCGCGATCCCCGCGAAGAGCCCCGCATTCGACCCCGACTGGGCGACGCGCGGCTATCTCGAGCGCGTCGTCACCGATGCCGCGCAGTGGGCCGAGCGGCAGCCGGTGAAGGGGCTGAAGCTCGAGATCGTGCGCTTGGCCGGCCGCACGCCGGTGATCTTCTTCGAATCGCCCGCCACGCGTTCGGGCAGCACCGACACGATCCTGCTGTACGGCCACCTCGACAAGCAGCCCGAATTCGACGGCTGGCGCGCGGACCTCGGCCCATGGACGCCGAAGTACGAGAACGGCAAGCTGTACGGCCGCGGCGGCGCCGACGACGGCTATGCGATCTACGCGAGCCTCGCCGCGCTCGGCGCGCTCGACGAGCAGGGCATCGAGCGGCCGCGCTGCGTCGGCCTGATCGAGACCTGCGAGGAATCGGGCAGCTACGACCTGCTGCCGTACGTCGACGCGCTGCGCGACCGGCTCGGCCAGGTATCGCTCGTCGTGTGCCTCGATTCGGGTGCTGGCAACTACGACCAGATGTGGCTCACCACGTCGCTGCGCGGGCTCGTGTCCGGCGACCTGCAGGTCGAGGTGCTCGAGGAAGGCGTGCACTCGGGCGTGTTCGGCGGCATCGCGCCGTCGAGCTTCCGCGTGATGCGCCAGCTGTTCGAGCGCCTCGAAGATGCGAAGAACGGCAACCTGCTGCCGGGCGTGTTCCATTGCGAGATTCCGGACAGCCGCGTGCGCGAAGCCGACGCGGCCGCTTCGATCCTCGGCGACGCCGTGTGGAAGGGGCTGCCGTGGGCGTGCGGCGCGGACGGCAAGCCGGTGCTGCCGACCACGACCGATCCGCGCGAAGCGCTGCTGAATTCGACGTGGCGTCCATCGCTGTCGGTCACCGGCGCGGCCGGCCTGCCGGCGCTTGCGGATGCGGGCAACGTGCTGCGTCCGCGCACCGCGTTCAAGCTGTCGCTGCGCCTGCCGCCGCTCGTCGACGCCGCGCAGGCCGTGCAGCAATTGAAGGAGCTGCTCGAACTCGATCCGCCGTACAACGCGAAGGTCACGTTCAAGCCGGACGCGGGCGCCGCGACGGGCTGGAGCGCGCCGGATCTCGCGCCGTGGCTCGCGTCGTCGCTCGATGCCGCGTCGCGCCGCCATTTTGGCGCCGACTGCGCGTACATGGGCCTCGGCGGCACGATCCCGCTGATGAACGTGCTGCAGGAAGGGTTCCCGTCCGCCCAGTTCATGGTGTGCGGCGTGCTCGGGCCGAAGTCGAACGCGCATGGCCCGAACGAATTCCTGCATGTGCCGTACGCGAAGAAGCTGACGGCGGCGGTCGCGGACGTGATCGCCACCGCGCGCTGATCGCCGTAACCGCAGTAACCGCCGTAACGTCCGACGTGCCGCTTGCCCGACCCGATCCGACCTGATGGAGTTTTGCCGATGACCGCACTGCCGACGCCCGAAGCCGAACCGCTGCGCATGCGCGCCGAACCGCTGCATGCATTCGTCGCGGCACTCTGGGAACGGGCGGGCAGCAGCGAGCGCGAGGCAAGGCTCGTTGCCGATCACCTGGTCGGCGCGAATCTCGCGGGCCACGATTCGCACGGGATCGGGATGATCCCGAACTACGTCGCGTCGTGGCGGGAAGGGCAGTTGCAACTGAACGGGCATGCGTCGATCGTCCGCGACGGCGGTGCGGTGCTGACGATCGACGGCGGGCGCGGCTTCGGCCAGGTGATCGCGTTCGAGGCGATGGTCGAAGGGATCGAGCGCGCGCGGCGCATGGGCATCTGCGCGATCGGGCTGCGCGACGTGCATCATCTCGGCCGCATCGGGCACTGGGCCGAGCAGTGCGCTCGCTCGGGGCTCGTGTCGTTCCATTTCGTCAACGTGCCGGGCGACCTGCTGGTCGCGCCGCTGCACGGCACCGATCCGCGCTTCGGCACGAACCCGTTCTGCGCCGCGTATCCGCGTGCGGGCCGGCCGCCGCTGCTGCTCGATTTTGCGACGAGCGCGATCGCATACGGCAAGACGCGCGTCGCGTACAACCAGGGCAAGCGCGTGCCGGCCGGGTCGCTGATCGACCATCGCGGCCAGCCGACCGACGATCCGGCCGTGATGCACGAGCAGCCGTTCGGTGCGCTGCTGCCGTTCGGGCTGCACAAGGGGTACGCGCTGGCGGCGATGTGCGAGATTTTCGGCGGCGCGCTCGTCGGCGGGCATACGACCTACGGCGACACGCTGCAGAAGACGAGCGCGATCGTCAACGGGATGTTGTCGGTGCTGATCGATCCGAACGCGTTCGATGCGGCCGACGCGGAGCGCGAAGCCGATGCGTTCGTCGCATGGGCGAAGGCGTCGCCGCAGGCCGGCGAAGCGCCGGTGCAGGTGCCCGGCGAACCGGAAGAGGCCAGCCGCGCGGCGCGCGGTGCCGGCGGCATTCCGGTCGACCGTGCGACGTGGCGGCAGATTCGCGAGAGCGCGGCGGCGGTCGGTTTCGACGATGCGGCGCTCGATGCGTGGACGCAGCGCTGCACGGAGCGCGCATGAGCTGGCAGTCGGAGAAGGCGCACGGCGAGGAGATCGCGTATCAGCTCGCGCCGCTTGGCAGGGTCACGGTCGTGCGGTTCTTCAGCGGTGCGGCGATGCGGCTCGACGGCGTGATGTTCGGCTTCATGTCGCGCGGGTCGCTGTTCCTGCGCGTGGATGACGTGAACCGTCCGGCGTTCGTCGCGGCGGGGATGGGGCCGTTCTCGTACGAGCGGCCCACGCGCACGGTTTCGCTCGACGGCTATTACGAGACGCCGGCCGACGTGCTCGAGGATGCGGGCGCGCTGTTCGACTGGTGCCGCAGCGCGTATCGCGCGGCGTTGCTGGCGGGGCCGCCGAAGCGCAAGGCGAAGGCGGTGGTGAAGCCGCTGGCGGAAGGGAGCGCGGCGGCGAAGCGGACTGAAAAGCCGGTTGCGACACCGGCGTCCAAGCAAGCACCCAAGCAAGCGGCGAAACTGCCGGCAAAGCGGACAGCGAAACCAGCGGTCAAGCCGGACGTGAAACCAGTGGCGAAACCAACTGCGAAACTGGTGGCGAAACAGGCAGCGAAACAGGCAGCGAAACAGGCAGCGAAACAGGCAGCGAAACAGGCAGCGAAACAGGCAGAAAAACCGGCGACGAAACCAGCGACGAAACCGGCGACGAAACCGGCGACGAAACCGGCGACGAAACCGGCGACGAAACCGGCGACGAAACCAGTGACGAAACCGGCGGCAAAACCAGCAGCGAAGGCAGCGAAACCACCGGCGAAGCGAAAGCAAACTTGATACCGGTCGAGCGAAGCACCAGCTTCGCGAATTTCGCTTTCCTTTCTATCGATCTCAAACGGATCCGGGCGATTCGCGTGGCGCGCGCCACGTGGTACCCGGCGGCATGCCCGCACAGGTGCGCAAAAGCCCCCGCCTTACCGCACCGCACATCCCCCATGCTTCACAACGGCGGCCCCGGCGTTTATGATCGGCGCGGGTTGCAACCGTGCCTGGCGCGCCCCGCACCGGCCTCGCCGCCGGCCCCGCGAACGGCGCATCGGTTGCCACGTGGGACGCTTCCCCACTCATCGTTCCAGACGGAGATAGCCGATGCTCGTCCTGATTCTCGGTTTAGCGATCTTCCTCGGTGTGCACTCGATCCGGATCGTCGCGGACGGCTGGCGGTCGGCGACGATCGCGCGGCTCGGCGAGAAACGCTGGAAGGGCCCCTATGCGATCGCGTCGATCGTCGGCTTCGTGCTGATCATCTGGGGTTACGGCATGGCGCGCCAGGGGGTGACGCTGCTGTGGGTGTCGCCCGTCGGCGTGCGCCACCTCACCGGCATGCTGACCGCGATTGCATTCGTGCTGATCGCCGCCTCCTACGTGCCCGGCAACCGCATCAAGACGCTCGTCGGCCATCCGATGGTGGCCGGCGTGGCGGTATGGGCGATCGCGCACCTGCTCGCGAACGGCACGCTGCATGCCGTCGTGCTGTTCGGCGCATTCTTCGTGTGGTCGCTCGTCGATTTCGTCGTGTGGCGCGCGCGTGACCGCCGCGACGGCGTTCGCTATCCGGCGGGCAGGCTGTCGGGCGACGTCGTGGCGATCGTAGCCGGGCTCGTCGTGTGGGCCGTCTTCGCGCTGTTCCTGCACGGCTGGCTGATCGGCGTGCGGCCGTTCGGCTGACCGATTGAGCGACTGATGAGCGACTGATGAGCGACTGATGAGCGACTGATGAGCGGCGGCCGGCCGGCGCGCCGCTCGCTCACCGAGGGCAACGGTCAGCGCAGCTTCGCAGTGGCCGCGTCGCCGAGTTGCGCCGGTTTGCGGCGCAGGAAATACGCGGCGACGATCGCGAGCGCCGTCGATACCGTGAACCAGAACTGGAAGCGCGAATCCGGGTTGAATGCCTGCGAGCCGAGCACGGCGACGAGCGCCAGCAGCGCAATCCAGTTCGACACCGGATAGAACCACGCGCGGAACGCCGCCGGGTCGCGTTGCGCGTGCTTCGTCTGCCGGCGCATCGCGAAGTGCGCGACGATGATGAAGATCCACACGATCATCACGAACGCGCCACTGCTCTTCGCGAGCATCAGGAACAGGTCGCCGCCGCTCGCGAAGTGAATGCCGAGGATCGACACGCAGATCGCAAGACACAGCACCAGCGCGTTCATCGGCACGCCTTTCGCGTTGGTGCGGCCGAACATCGCGGGCGCGTGGCCGCGCTGGCTGAGCGAGAACAGCATGCGCGAGTTCGAGAACAGGAATGAGTTCATCACCGACATGAACGACACGAACAGCACGATCTTCATCGCGACGGCTGCGCCCGTGAAGCCTGCCAGGTTGAACAGCGACACGTACGGCGATTTCAGGTTGGCCTTGTCGGTCCACGGCATGCACAGGATCAGGATCGACACCGAGCCGACGTAGAACACCGTCACGCGCACGATCACGCTCTTGATCGCACGGATCACGTTCTTGCTCGGATTCTCGGATTCGCCCGCTGCAACGGCCGCGATTTCGCTGCCGCCGAGCGAGAAGATCACGACCATCACGCCGGCGAGCACGGGCGAAATGCCGTTCGGCATGAAGCCGCCGTGATCGGTGAGGTTCACGAGCCCGGGCGCGGGAATGCGCGGCTGGAAGCCGAGCAGGATCGATGCGCCGAGCGCCATGAAGACGATGATCGTCGCGACCTTCGCGAACGACAGCCAGTATTCGGCTTCCCCGAACGATCGTACCGAATAGGCGTTGCTCGCGATCAGCGTGACGAGCATGAACAGCGCGCCGCCCCACACGGGCAGCCACGGCAGGAAATCGTGGAGGATCGCGCCGAGCAGGATCGCCTCGACGGTGATCGTCATCATCGACTTGAACCAGTACAGCCAGCCGACCGCGAAGCCGGCCCATTCGCCGAGATAGCTGCTCGCGTAGGTGGAGAACGACCCGCTGTCGGGGTTGCGGGAGGCCATTTCGCCGAGCATGAACATGACCAGCGTGACGATCACGCCGCCGATCAGGTACGACAGGATCGCCGCGGGGCCGGCTGTCGCGATGATGGCGCCGGAGCCGACGAACAGGCCCGCGCCGATCACGCCGCCAAGCGCGATCATCGTGATGTGCCGTTGCTTGAGGCTTTGCCTCAACGAGTTGTCCTGCATCTCCTACCTCTTGTTATTGTGAGCCGGGAACGCATCGGGCCGCGTGACGGCAGGTGTTCTGCCGCAGCCTGGGGGCGCCGATGTCGAGGGCGCGTGTGTGACGCGATGTGCCGGGCCGCCGGCAGTGAATCGGAATGGCGGCCGCGAAGTGCCGGTCGGTGCCCGCGAGAGGGCGATGACGACGACAACCCCCGGATTGTGGGTGGACACCGCCGTCACGGCAAACGAGATATACGAAAGACGTCTTGCGGTTTGCTCATCAATTGCCGCAGCGGCGGCAGGCGTGTGCGTTCGTCAGATCGGCTTGACGAACAACCCGACGGTCAGCACCGCGCCGATGCAGACGATTCCGATCCGCAGCACGCGTTCGTTCACGCGATGCAGCGCCCACGTGCCGAGCAGCCCGCCGACGATCGCGCCGCCGCCGAGTGCGAGCGCCTTGCCCCAGTGCAGGTGCGGCGACGTCAGGAACAGCACGACGGCCGATGCGTTCATCACGCCCGCGAGCGCGTTCTTCGTCGACATCGCATGACGTGGCGACAGGCCGGCCATCGTCAGCACGGCCATCATCAGGAAGCCGAGCCCGCCGCCGAAGTAGCCGCCGTAGATCGCGATCATGAACTGCGAGAGCGCAGTGGGGACGGTGCCGAGGTGGACCGAGCCTTCGCCCGGCTTGCGGAAAAAGCTGCCCCACGCGAACACGATCGTTGCGAACAGCACGAGCCACGGCACGAGGCGCGAGAAGATCGACGACGGGGTCTTCAGCAACAGCAGCCCGCCGAGCGCGCCGCCGACCACGCTGATGAAGAACAGCGCGCGAAACGACAGCTTGCCCACGCCGCGCACCATGTTGCGGCTCGCCCAGCCGGTCGTGACCTGCGCGGGAAACAGCGCGACCGTCGACGTGATGTTTGCCGCGAGCGGCGACATGCCCGACACGATCAGCGCGGGCAGCGTGACGAACGAGCCGCCGCCCGCAAGGGTGTTCTGCAGTCCGGCCCACAGGCCGGCGAGGATGACGAGTGCGAGCATGGATGCGGGAGCGGGGAAGTGGCTGGGCTGGCTTGCGGCAAGCGGGCAAACACGGCGGACGCACGATGGTAATGCAGGATCGGGTTTGCAGGGAACGGGTGCCGGGACGGCGTCGCCGCCGCGCGGCACGGCGTGCCGTTGGACGCATGGACGCATGGACGTGCGGCCGTGGCCGTCCGCCGGATCGACGTGCGAAACGAGAAACCTGCGAAGCGGTTTCAGGTTTCACGCGCACGCCGCTCCTTCGGCTACTTCGCGCCGGCCGTATTTTCGTGAAATGGCGCTCGAGTCGCGAAAGGGGCGAGCCGGGCAATCAATCGGTTTTCCCGGGATTGCGGAAAGACATGCGTGAATCTACCGATCGGGAATTGTTCTGTGAAATGATTGACCGTTAAAGCAGAATGTCGGTGTGAAAGTCAATAGAAGAGTTTAAAAGTTCTGTCACTCAGTCCGATGCGCAGAACGCGCCGTACCTTGCGTGGAAACCGTGCCGGCGGGCGGCCGTGCAGTGTCTGGTGAGGCCGGCGCAGGCTTGCTGCGGCGGGCTTTGCTTCGTCGGCCGGCCGGTTTGCGTGCGCGATGCACGGACCGACGCAATGGAATCGGTTTGTTTTATTGTTCATTGGGGCGCATCGTTTCATTTAAACCGCGTGCGCATCAGGTCGGGTTGCGATTTGTTTCAGCGCGGTGCACAATCATTCACAAGTGCAATAAATCCGTATCGGATTTTCTCAGCGGCAGAAATTCTCCCTGCCATTCACGGCACGCCTCTCAGGCGGACGCATGATCGTGCGTCAGGCTCGGCGGCGCGACTGCCGATTTCCGGTATATCGCGAATCACGGAGCACCTGCGCTCGAGGCACGATGCCGTTGGCCCATCGGCCGGCCGGTCCCGACAGTACAGCATGGGCGCATCATGGCGACTTCCATCGACCTCAATCTTCTTGTCGTTCTGGACGCATTGCTGTCCGAGAACAGCGTAGTGGGCGCGGCCAACGCCCTCGGCCTCAGCCCGTCCGCACTCAGCCGCTCGCTCGCGCGGTTGCGGGTGATGACGGGCGACCCGTTGCTGGTGCGGGCTGGTCGGGATCTCGTCCCGACCCCGCGCGCGCTCGAGTTGCGCGACAGGGTGCATGCGCTCGTCGTGGAGGCGCAATCCGTCATGTGCCCGTGCGAACGGGTCGACATGAGTACGCTCAAGCGCACGTTTTCGATTCGCGCGAACGAGGCGTTCGTCGAGACGTTCGCGCCGGCGCTGCTCGAGCACGCGTCGCGCACGGCACCCGACGTGCGGCTGCGCTTCGCACCCAAACCCAACAAGCATGTCGATGCGCTGCGCAACGGCGACATCGATCTCGAAGTCGGCGTGATCGGCCAGGCCGGCCCCGAGTTGCGCGTGCAGGCGCTGTTTCGCGACCGCTTCATCGGCGCGGTCCGCGCGGATCATCCGCTGGCGTCCGGCGAAATGACGCCGGAGCGCTTCGCGTCGTTTCCGCAGGTGGGCGTGTCGCGCCGCGGGCAGTTCAACGGCCCGATCGATACGCTGCTCGATTCCCTCGGCATCGCGCGCTCGGTGACCACCGTCGTGTCGAGCTTCCCGACCGCGCTGTCGCTCGCGCGCGGCTCGGACTTCGTCGCCAGCGTGCCGGAGCGGCAGACCGAGCGGTCCCGCGCCGGCATGCACAGCTTCACGCTGCCGGTGCCGATCGCAGACCTGACCGTTTCCCAGATCTGGCACCCGCGTTTCGATCGCGACCCCGCACATCGATGGCTGCGCGATTGCGTGCGCAATATCTGTGCACCACGCGTTGCCGATGCGAACGCACGCTAGTTTCGTGGCTGTTTCGACGTGACGCGTCATGCAAGTATTGTGGCGTGCGTCAACGTCATTGATACATTGCGTTTCATGCATCTTCCGAAGCGTAAATCGATTCGGTATGCTCGATTCTGTTTCGACAACACCGGAGATAATGGGTAGGACATTTGTTGTTTTTGAATTCGCCGAACATTCGTGACGCCTTTAAATAATAAATATCCAATCCGAGGGGTATGTGAATTGAGGTGAACATTGGAAATCGTGAATCTGAAATATTGGCGTCTTATTATGGATGGAGAAACGAATGGTTCAGTGTGCGGCGAATATCGCGACTCCCGATGATGTCACGCTGAGTATGCGCGAATGCGAGGTATTGCGATGGGCGGCGGAGGGAAAGACCGCGTATGAGATCGGCATCATTCTCGGCTTGACCGAGCGGACGATCAATTTCCATATTTCTAGATCGATTTTGAAGCTCAACGCGTCCAACAAGACCAATGCGGTCGTGAAGGCCGTGTTGATGGGCCTGATCGTGTTTGCATGAACGGTACCGGGGCGTTCGCCCCGGTTGCGACATCAGATGGCGCCCTGGAACGACAGCACGCGCGTCCTGAACTCTTCCGGCACCGGCACCGTGGTCTTGCTGCCATAGTCGAACATCACGTGTGTGGACACGGCCCGCGCGACCACCGCCTGATCGTCGTCCGAATCCTCGCTGGCCGCCTGCGCGTCGCGCACCATCAGGTATTCCAGTTCGAAGCTCTTCGAGCCGAAGCGCGTGACGCTGCTGCGGACCGTGATCGTATCGCCGTACTGCGCGGGTTTCAGATACTCGCACGACGTCTTGACCATGATGTGCGGCAGCTTTTCCGAATAGGGCAGTTCGAGCAGATCGTGCATGTAGGTCAGGTATGCATGCTGCAGATAATCGTAATAGACCGGGCTGCTCACATGGCCCATTGCGTCCGTCTCCCGATATTTCACGTCGATTCGCGTTTCAAAATATTTTCTTGTCATTGCGAGGCTCCTTGGCAGAACGGCAGGTGAGAACGTGTTTGTTCAGGAGTTAAGTTAGACGCGATCCGCATATTGGAATACTGTCGGAAATCACAGATATTCACTATGCGAAATGCTTCTGAGATAAATGACAGTATCACCCTGGATTTGACCGCGCTCTAATTGCCTCGTAAATCGGCATCCGATCAGCGAGAGTGGAGTGATAAATGGAAAAATCCGTTGAGGCAGCGTTGACGCAAGGCGTGGCGGTGATCAGTGCGCAGGGGTTGCGCGCCGAGTTGCCATGCGACCCCGGCCTGGCACGCTCGATCGGCGATGCACGGCGTGCATTGGCGCAGATCATCGCGGGCGAGGACGACCGGCTTGCGTTGATCGTCGGCCCGTGTTCGATCCATGACGCGGAAGCCGCGCTGGCGTTCGCGCGCCGGCTCGCGCCGCTGCGCGAGCGGTACGCCGATGTGCTCGAGATCGTGATGCGCGTCTATTTCGAAAAGCCGCGCACCACGGTCGGCTGGAAAGGACTGTTGAACGATCCGTATCTCGACGGCAGTTTCCGGATCGAGGACGGCCTGCGCGTGGCGCGCAAGGTGCTGCTCGGCATCAATGCGCTGGGCCTGCCGGCCGCGACGGAGTTTCTCGATCCGATGACTGCACCGTATCTCGACGACCTCGTATCCTGGGGCGCGATCGGCGCCCGGACGACCGAATCGCAGATCCATCGCCAGGCGGCATCGGGGCTCGACCTGCCGGTCGGCTTCAAGAACGGTACCGACGGCAACGTGAAGGTCGCGATCGATGCGATCCGCGCGTCGCGCGTTTCGCACTGCTACCTGAGATCGTCCATTTCCGGCGGCGTGGAAATTGCGACCACGCCCGGCAATCCCGACACGCATGTCGTCCTGCGCGGCGGCAAGACCCCGAACTACGACGCCGCGAGCGTTGCGGCAGCCTGCGCCGCGCTGCGCGACGCGCATCTCCCCCCGTATGTCGTGATCGACGCGAGCCACGGCAACAGCGGCAAGCAGACGCGCGCGCAGATCGACGTCTGCGGCAATCTCGCCGCGCAACTGCATCGCGGCGAGCGCGCCATCGTGGGCGTGATGATCGAGTCGTTCCTCGTCGAGGGACGGCAGGACGTGGTGCCGGGCACGCCGCCGGTGTTCGGCCAAAGCATTACCGACGCATGTCTCGGCTGGGATCACACGGCCGAGCTCGTCGAGCAGTTGGCTGCCGCGGTGGTTGCGCGGCGGCGTTCGCCAGCCGGCTTCATCGCGCACGGCGCCGCCGTCGCGATGCAGGCCGTTTCTTACTGAAAGGAGCTCTCTTGAACTCACCCATCGACATCGCCCGCGCGCTCGACTGGAAAGGCGACGGCGCCAGCCGCACGCCGTACGAGGCGTACACGAGTGAAGCGCTGTATCAGCGCGAACTCGAGCGCCTGTTCTACGCGAATCACTGGTGCTACATCGGCCTCGAAGCCGAAGTGCCGTCTCCCGGCGATTTCCAGCGCACGGAAGTCGGCGAGCGTTCCGTCGTGATGACGCGCACGGAGGACGGCGAAGTCGTCGTCTTCGAAAATGCGTGTGCGCACCGCGGCATGCAGTTTTGCCGCGAACGTTCGGGGAAAGCCAAGGATTTCCACTGCCCTTATCACCAGTGGAACTACGACCTGAAGGGCAACCTGATCGGCGTGCCGTTCCGGCGCGGCGTGCGTCAGGGCGGCACGATCAACGGCGGCATGCCGGCGGATTTCGATCCGGGCAAGCATGCGTTGCGGCGCCTGCGCGTGTCGACGCGCGGCGGCGCGGTGTTCGCGTCGTTCGACGAGAATGTCGAATCGTTCGAGGATTTCCTCGGGCCGAACATTCTGCCTTACTACGATCGCCTGTTCCACGGCCCGAAGCTGACCGTGCTCGGCTACACGCGGCAGCGCGTGCCGAGCAACTGGAAGCTGATGGTCGAGAACATCAAGGATCCGTATCACGCAGGGCTGCTGCATACGTGGTTCGTCAATTTCGGCCTGTGGCGCGCGGACAATCCCGCGAAGCTCGTGACCGACGCCCATCACCGGCACGGCGCGATGGTGTCGATCCGCAGCGGGGGCGGCGGCGGCGAGGTGACCCACAACGTGACGAGCTTCAAGGAGCGCATGACGCTGAACGACGATCGCTTCCTCGATGTCGTGCACGAGCCGTGGTGGGGCGATCCGACCGTCGTGATGCTCACGCTGATGCCGAGCGTCATCATCCAGCAGCAGGTGAATGCGCTGTCGACGCGGCGCATCCGGCCGATCAGCCCCGGCGTGTTCGACTACGTGTGGACGCACTTCGGCTTCGAGACCGACACCGAAGAAATGACGCGGCGCCGTCTGCGCCAGGCCAACCTGTTCGGGCCGGCAGGCTTCGTGTCGGCGGACGATGGCGAGGTCATCGAATGCGTACAGCAGAGCTTCGAGCAGATCCAGCACGGCAACGTCTACAACGAACTCGGCGGCCGGCAGGTCGACGAGCAAACCGACCATATGGTCAGTGAAACGCTGGTGCGCGGCATGTACCAGTATTGGCGCCAAGTGATGGAGGCCTGAATGAGCACGATCACGACACGAACGGGCCGGCCGGCCGCCGAGCCGCACCTGGGCGGCGCGAGCTTCGAGGATTTCTATGCGCTCGTCCAGCTCAATGCACGGTATGCGGCCGTGCTCGACGGCGGCGACTGGGACGCATGGCCGGAATTCTTCGTCGAGCAATGCCGGTACACGGTGGTGCCGCGCGAGAACCACGAGCGCAACCTGCCGCTCGCGGTGATGGACTTCGAGAGCAAGGGCATGCTGAAGGATCGCGTCTACGGGATCAAGGAGACGCTGTTCTTCGATCCGTACTACCAGCGCCACGTGATCGGGCTGCCGCTCGTCACGTATCTCGACGACACGGTGATCGAGGCGGAGACGAACTACGCGGTGCTGCGCACGAAGACCGAGCAGATGAGCGACGTCTACAACACCGGGCGCTACCTGGACCGGATCGTGCGTACGCCGCAGGGGCTGCGTTTCGAGTCGCGCATCTGCGTCTACGACAGCGAGATGATTCCGAACTCGCTGATTTTCCCGGTTTGAGCGAGGTGCCGAAAGTGACTACGAATTGGATCGACGCGGTTGCGCCGGAAGCGGTGCGTACCGATGGAATACTCGGCGTCTGGGTGGGCGGCCGCGACATCGCGCTGTATGCGGTCGGCGACGAGATCTTCGCGACCGAGAACCAGTGCACGCACGGCGACGCGCGGCTGAGCGACGGTTTCCTGCTCGACGACGAGATCGAGTGCCCGCTGCATCAGGGGCGCTTCAGCGTGCGGACGGGCATTGCGCTGTGCGCGCCGCTGACGACGTGCGTGCGCACCTATCCGGTGAAGATCGAGAACGGCCGCGTGTTCGTGCAGCTCGCGGCGGCCGATGCAGTGGCGCCGGCGGAGGTGCGGTCATGAGCGCGTACGTGGTGTTCGATATCGACGTGCACGACGCCGACGCATACCAGGCGTACCGCCGGCTCGGCGCGCCGACGGTGGCCGCGTACGGCGGGCGCTTCCTGGTGCGCGGCGTCGAAGTCGAAACGCTGGAAGGAGACTGGGCGCCGAAGCGCGTCGTCGTGCTCGAATTCGAGTCGGCGGAGCGCGCCCGCGAGTGGTATCGGTCCGAGGGCTATCAGGCGGCGAAGCTGCTGCGCGAGCCGGCCGCCCGGACGACCGGTATCCTGGCCGAAGGATACGTGCCGGTCGCCAGCGATCCGCGCTGAGCGGTGAAGGTCGAGGGGCTCCGCGCCGGGTTGTTCGGCGCGGAGCCCCTTTTTTCGTTCAGGCGTGCTGTCGAGCGGGAGCGGCGGCGTTGGTTCGTCGGCGATGGCGATGCGATCCGGCGGATACCCGAGCCGCCTGTTGCCTGTCGCCTGCCGGCGGGCCGGCTACCGGGTCGGTCGCGCCAGCCGCGTGTGACGGGTTTCGGATATTTCCCCCCGCGCGTTTCGCCGATGCCGTTGCCCGATGCACGCAGCGGTTGCGCATGCGCGGGCGCGTTTGACGGTGCGGGAGGGGTGTCAAGGCGTTGACGTGATCGAACGTCGCTCCGGCTGCGGCACGCGTGCGTCGAGGTGGCCGGAGCTGAACGTATTGCGGACGGCGCGAGCCACGGCCGCCGGCCGTGGCTCATGCGTCATGCGTCATGCGTGGCGGTAGCGGATCGACCAGACCGTCAGCAGCGTTGCGCCGAACAGCAGCAGGCAGCCGAACGAAAAGTCGTTCAGCGCGAGCATGTGCGCTTCGATGTCGATCGTGTGCGCGACGGATGCAAGCGCACCGGACGGCGACAGTCCCGCATGATCGAGCCGCGCGAACCAGTCGCCGGACGCGAAATCGTACGGCGTGATGTGGTCGACGAGATAGGTATTGTGCACGCGGGAACGGCGCTCGAAGTAAGTCGGCGCGACCGACGTCGCAACGCTGGTGCCGATCCGTCGCAGTGCGTTCTGCAGCCCGGATGCCGCGGGCAGCCGCTCGCGGGGCAGCCCGGCGAGCGAAAGCGACACCAGCGGCGTGATGAAGAACGCGGTGGCGGCGCCCATCAGCAGCGAATTGGCGGCGATGTCGCCGAGGGTCACGTCGGTGTTGAAATGCATGCGCCAGAACGATGCGGCGCCCCAGCCGACGAGTGCGACGGTGGCAAGCAGGCGCGGGTCGGTGCGGCCCTGGAAGCGGCCGAGCAGCGGCGCGATCACGATCCCCGCGACGCCGAGCGGCGCGGTGGCGATGCCGGCCCAGGTGGCCGTGTAGCCCTGCTGGGTCTGCAGCCACAGCGGCACGAGCACCAGCGCGCCAAAGTAGAGCCCGAAGCCGACCGTGATCGCGAGCGTGCTCGTCGTGAAGTTGCGGTCCGCGAACAGCCGCAGGTCGACGATCGGATGGTCGTCGGTCAGCTCCCAGAGGATCAGCGCGATGAACGACACGATCGCCACGACCGCCAGCCCGCGAATTTCGTCGGAGGCGAACCAGTCGAGGTTCTGGCCGCGATCGAGCAGCAGCTGGAACGAACCGAACGCGGCGGTGAGCAGCAGCAGCCCGACGACATCGACCGGCAGGCGCCGCGTCGCGTTGTCGCGACCCGCCAGCAGCCGCGCGAGTACACCCAGCACGAGCAGGCCCGGCGGTACGTTCACGTAGAAGATGTACGGCCAGCTCAGGTTGTCGGTGATCCAGCCGCCGGCGATCGGCCCGAGTACCGGTGCAACGAACGTCGTGGTCTGCCACACGGCCAGCGCGACGTGGCGGCGCGTCGACGGGAACACCGCCATCAGCAGCGCCTGGGACAGCGCGGTGATCGGGCCCGACGCGGCGCCCTGAAGCGCGCGAAACAGCAGCAGCGACTCGAAGTTCGGCGCCATCCCGCACAGGACCGACGTGAGCACGAAGAGCAGCACCGACAGGCGGAACAGCCGCACCTGGCCAAAGCGCTGCGTGAGCCAGCCGGTGAGCGGCAGCGTGATCGCGAGCGGCGTCGCGAACGAGGTCAGCATCCAGGTGCCCATGTCGGGCGCGACGCCGAGATCGCCCGCGATGGTCGGGACGGCGACGTTCGCGATCGTCAGGTCGAGAGTCTGCATGAAATTCGCGACGCTGACCGCGATCGCGACGAGCGCCAGCGGCATGCCGGCGAGCGGCTCGAGCGGCAGTTTCGGCGCCGCATTCCGGGCGAAAAGGCGCATCGTCAGGCTCCCGGTGCGAGCGGGCGCACGCCGCTGTTCGCGCGAATCGTCTCGGCGACGAGCGCGTTGCCCGCTTCGTCGTCCTCACGGTAGATCGACGTGGCGTCGATCGACCTGCGCACCTCGGGCGGACGGGCGGTCGGCGACGCCGATGCGGTGCCGCGGCCGTGTTCGACCGGCACCGATGCCGTCATCGACAGGCCGATGCGCAGCGGGTGTGCGCGCAGCTCGGCGGGATCGAGTGCGATCCGGACCGGCACGCGCTGAACGACCTTGATCCAGTTGCCGGTCGCGTTCTGTGCGGGCACGGCCGCGAAGGCGGCGCCCGTGCCGGCTTCGAGCCCGACGACGCGCCCGTGGAATACCACGTCGCTGCCGTACAGGTCCGAGAACAGCTCGACCGGCTGCCCGGCGCGCATGCCGCGCAGCTGCGATTCCTTGAAGTTGGCTTCGACCCACACGTGATCGAGCGGCACGAGCGCCATCGACGGCGTGCCGGGCGAGACGTGCTGGCCGACCTGCACGACCCGGCGCGTGACGAGCCCGCCGAGCGGCGCGCGGATTTCGGTGCGGCGCAGCGCCAGCGCCGCGCTGCGGACCCGGGACGCCGCCGCGCGCACGAGCGGGTTCGTGTCGATCGACGTGCCGTCGGTGTGCGCGAGCGTCGCGTCGTAGGCGGCCTGCTGCGCGTTCAGCGCGGCCGCTGCGCCGTCCATCGCATCCCGCGCATGGCGAAGATCCTCGCGCGACACGCCGCCGTCCTGTGCGAGGCTCTGCCGGCGCTGCAGATCGTCATTCGCCTTGGACAATTCGGCACGCCGCAGCTGGATCTGCGCTTCCTCGCGCGCCGCGTCTGCATGGGCGGTGCGGTATTCGCGCACCGCGTGGGCGAGCTGGGCGACCGCTTCGTCCAGCGCGAGCCGCGCATCGGTCTTGTCGACGCTGAAGAGCAGGTCGCCCGGACCGACCCAGTCGGCGTTCTGCACGCGCACGGCGTCGACGGTGCCGCCGATCTGCGGCGAGATCTGCACGACGTCGCCGGACACGTAAGCATCGTCGGTCGTCTCGGTGCCGCGCGTGGTGGCCCACGCGACGACGCCGATGCCGGCGGCGCCGGCGAGTGCGATGAAGAACCAGCGGAAGTAGCGCCGGCGCGCGCGTTGCAGCGACGGCTCGGCGGCGGGGGATTCGGGACGGTTCATTGCGTGACTCCAGTGGAAGTGGTGCCGCCGAGCGCGGCGATCAGGCGGGCGTGCTCGATCGCGAACGACGCGTCCGCATGGGCGACCGATGCGCGATCCTCGAGCAGCCGGCCTTCGGCGAGCAGGACGTCGAGGTAGCCGGAAATGCCTTTCCGGTAGCGCTGCGTTTCGACGGTGTAGGTCTGTTGCGCGCGCGACAGCGCCTCGCGCTGAAGCGCGCGCTGCCGGCCGAGCGTGTCGATCTGGACGAGGGTGTCGCTGACCTGCGCAAGCGCGTTGACGACCGTGTCGTCGTACACCGCGACGGCGGCGTTGTAGGCCGCGGTTTGCGCGCGCAGGCCGGCCCGCAGCCGGCCACCCTCGAAAATCGGCAGCGTGATCGCGGGGCCTGCGCCGAACGTGCCGCTGTTGCCGTGGAACAGCGCGCGGAAGCCGAAGCTCTGCACGCCGGCGAAGGCCATCAGGTTGACGTCCGGATAGAACGCGGCGCGCGCCGCGTCGATGTTCGCCGCTTCGGCTTCGACCTGGTAGCGCGCGGCCAGTACGTCCGGCCGGCGGCCGATCAGCGCCGCGGG
>NZ_JAAGPP010000165.1:0-237 GCF_017104975.1 Burkholderia sp. Ac-20344 | reverse complement strand
AAAAAAAAAAAAGTGCTCCCCCCCCCCCCCCCCCCCCGCGCTGCCTGCCGCGATGTTACCCTTATACGTCTTCCACTCTCTCGCGCGCGACTCCGCATTGCGTGTGAGTTTCACTGTTCCCTACTGCGCCGCTCGCATCGGTCCTGCTGCGCCAGCGTTGCTCAGCCTGTCGGTCCTCACCTTCACGCCTCTCTGTCAGTGCGTCGTCCTTGGCCTCTTGCACACGTCTTGCGTCGT
>NZ_JAAGPP010000164.1:0-245 GCF_017104975.1 Burkholderia sp. Ac-20344 | reverse complement strand
GGTAGAAGGAGAGGAACGATGAGGAGGACATATGGGAAGGAGGGGAGGGAGGAAAAGTAGAAAGAGAAGAGTAGGGGGTGGAAGAGTGGGGGAGGGAGAGAAGGAGGGGAGGAGGGGGGGGCAGGGGGGAGAAGAAGAGAGGGTGGAGGAGAAAGAGAAAAGAGATAAGAGGGTAGGAAGTGAAGAGGAAGAAGGAAAGAGGAAAAGGAGGTGAGAGAGGAGAGTTGTTTTTTTTTTTCAAGCGG
>NZ_JAAGPP010000163.1:0-17571 GCF_017104975.1 Burkholderia sp. Ac-20344 | reverse complement strand
AGCGGCGCAGGTGGGAGCACGGGTGTCGCCGCCGGTGCCGGATGCGCCGGCTACGCGGCGCAACCGGCCGGCACGATGGTCGTGACGACCGTCCCGCCGCCGGCTCCTGCGCCTGCGCCAGCGCCGCGCCCTGTCTACGCAGCCGCCCGCATGAACGCCGGAACCGCATATGGCGCGCCGCGCGCCGCCGATCCGAATGCGATCGCAACGGTCGTCGCCGGCACGGCCGAGCCCGCATCGAATCCCGCACGGCCGGCCCCGCAGCCGGCCATCGCCGCGCGCCTCGCGGCGGCCGGCACCGACACGCCGGCCCAGTCGGCGGCGCGGCAGAAGCAGCGGGTTCCGGCGGCTGCACGGGCGCAGATTGCGCGCGTGAGCCCGGCACCCGAATCCAACGATCGTTGAAGCCATCCAAGGGGACGCTCATGAAATCCGCCTACCTCGTCATCGTGCGCCGCGCGGCGCTCGCCACACCGCTCGCGTTCGCGCTTGCCGGCTGCATGTCGTCGACCCCGGTGTGGGACACCCGCTTCGGCGATTCGGTCCGCGCCGTGACCCAGGCCCAGATCATCGACCCGCATGCCGCCGAACACGCGGCCACGGCGTCGGCGCCGGGCATCGACGGCAGTGCCGCCGCGGCCGCGCTCGACAACTACGACAAGTCGTTCAAGCAGACCGTGCCGCCCGCCAATGCGTTCGTGATCGGCATCGGCAAGGCCACCCAGTAACGACGGCACGCTCAGGGAGAACGCCATGAACAGCGCAGCCCGCTATCCGAAAGTCTTGCGTCACGGCCTGCATCGCCAGCGCGGTGCCGTCGCGATCATCGTCGGTCTCGCACTGGCGGTGATGATCGGGTTCGTCGGTCTCGCGCTGGATCTCGGCAAGCTGTACGTCACGCGCAGCGAATTGCAGAACAGCGCCGATGCCTGCGCGCTGTCGGCTGCGCGTGACCTGACTTCGGCCATCAGCCTGTCGGTGGCCGAGGCGGACGGCATCGCCGCCGGCCACCTGAACTTCGTGTTTTTCCAGAACAAGTCGGTGCAGATGTCGACGGACGCGAACGTCACGTTCAGCGACTCGCTGACCAACCCGTTCTTGGCGAAAAACGCGGTCACGACGCCGGCGAACATCAAGTACGTGCAGTGCACCGCCACGTTGAGCAACATCGCGCACTGGTTCATCGAGGTGCTGAACGTGCTGCCGGGCACGAAGCTCGCGAACGCGGCGGAAGTGTCGGCCAGCGCGATCGCCACCGTCGGCGGCGGGCAGACGACCTGCGCGATTCCGGTGTTCGTGTGCCGCGGCCCGTCCGATCCGGCGTACAAGGTGGGCGACTGGATCTCGTCGCCGTCCGGGTCGTCGTCGACCTACGGGCCCGGCAACTTCGGCTGGGCAGCGCTCGACGGTTCGACGAACGAAACCACGCTCTCCAACGAGCTGTCGGGCAACACCTGCAACATCAAGAGCCCGCCGGATCTCGCCACCACGGGCCTGAAGTCGGCGTCGCTGCGCGCCTGGAATACGCGCTTCGGCATCTATACGAACGGCGCGAACGGCTCGAGCGGCCAGCCCGACTTCACCGGCTACGCGTATGTCGGCCCGAACTACGGGCCGCCCGGAACGGCGGGCATCAAGGGCGATGCGTACACGCAGTTCGTGGCCGACCGTGCAGCCTTCAAGTCCTACCAGGGCGACGGCGCGCCGCCGACGGGCAGCGGGATCAACACCAAAGGCACCGCGACGGCGAGCAACTACCAGACTTTCGGCAGCGACCGCCGCGTCGCGCTCGCGCCGGAGGGCGACTGCTCGACGCTGTCGGGCAGCAGCGGCAAGGTGCACGTCACGCAATGGGATTGCGTGCTGATGCTCGATCCGCTGCCGTTCAGCGCCGGTAGCGGCCCGCTCGTCGCGCACCTCGAATACCTCGGTTCGTCGGTCTCCGGCAACAATCCGTGCGCGACGCACGGCTTGCCCGGCAGCGGCAGCGCGTCCGGGACCCAGGTCCCGATGCTCGTCCAATAGCGGAGAGAGGATCATGAAAAAGCCCCCGTTTCGCCGTTCGCGCACCCGTGGCGCTGTCGCCGTCGAGTTCGCGCTCGTGCTGATGCCGATGATCATGCTCGCGACCGGCGTGGCGGAGTTCGGCCGCGCGATCTACCAGTTCGAGACGCTGACCAAGGCGACGCGGAATGCCGCGCGCTACCTGTCGGTCTGGTTGCCGACCGACAGCGCGTATCCGGTGTCGCAGGCGCAGTGTCTCGTCGTCTACGGCAGCACGACGTGCGGCGCCGCCGGCACCGAGCTGGTGCCCGGGCTCACGACGTCGATGGTGACCATCTGCGACGCACAGCGCACCACCGGCTGCAGCGACGCGTCCGACCCGGCGCAGTTCGCTAACCTGCCGACCTACGACGCGAACAACAACGCGGCGAGCGGCACGGCGACGGGCGCGATCAACGTCGTCGAAGTGAAGATCTCGGGCTACCAGTACCAGCCGATCCCCGCGTTCCCGGGGTTGCCGTCGATCACCTTCAACAACATCGTCACCGTGATGAGGCAAGTGTCATGAGCGCGCGCCATGTCCCCCTGTCACGCCGGCGCACCCAGCGCGGTGCGGCGATCGTCGAGTTCGCGCTGATCGCGTCGGTACTGATCATGCTGCTGATCGGGATCTTCGAGTTCGGCCGCGTGCTGTTCTACTGGAGCACCGCGAGCGAGGCCGTGCGCCTCGGCGCACGCACGGCGGTGGTCTGCGACGTCAATGCGGCCGGCGTCGTGAAGCGCGTGAGATCGCTGCTGCCGCTGCTGTCGAACGCGAACGTATCGGTGAACTACTCGCCAGCAAGCTGCGACGTGAATTCGTGCGCGTTCGTGACCGTGAGCGTCACGAACGTCACGGTCAAGACGATGATCCCGTTCGTGAACGTCACGGTGAGGATGCCGCCGTTCACGACCACGCTGCCGCGCGAGAGCCTGACTTCCTCGACCGGCGGCGCCGCCTGCAATTAATTGAACAGACGAGGTACACGACATGATCAACATCCTCGTAGCTTCCGACGACACCGCGCGGCTCACGCAGATCGCGCGCCTGGTTGCCGACTGCGGACGCTATCGCGCGACACGCGCGACCGGCCGGCCGTCGCAGATCGAGCATCGCTCCGACGGGCTCGACGCGTTCGACATCCTGCTGATCGACGGCACGTCGCTCGAGCCTTCCGAGCTGTCCGCGATCGAGCGGATCTGCCGCGCGCACGCGAGCCTGACGTGCATTCTCGTGACGGCGGACACATCGCCGCACGTGTTGCTCGACGCGATGCGCGCGGGTGCGCGCGACGTGCTGCAGTGGCCGCTCGACACGCAGGCGCTCGGCAATGCACTCGAACGCGCGGCCGCGCAAAGCACGCGGCGCGACACCGACGATACGCGGATCGTATCGTTCATGTCGTGCAAGGGCGGGGCCGGCACGAGCTTCGCGGCCAGCAACATCGCGTTCGAGATCGCCGAAGGCTTCAAGCGCCGCGTGCTGCTGATCGACCTGAACCAGCAGTTCGCCGACGCGGCGTTCCTCGTCAGCGACGAAACCCCGCCGTCGACGCTGCCGCAGCTTTGCGCGCAGATCGAGCGGCTGGACAGCGCGTTCCTCGATGCGAGCGTCGCGCACGTGACGGAAAACTTCCACGTGCTCGCGGGCGCCGGCGATCCGGTCAAGGCCGCCGAGATGCGCGAGGACGCGCTCGAATGGATCCTGGGCGTCGCCGCGCCGCGCTACGACTTCGTGATCTTCGACGTCGGCGTCTGCATCAATCCGCTGTCGATGGTGGCGCTGGATCGCAGCGACCAGATCCAGCTCGTGATGCAGCCCACGATGCCGCACGTGCGGGCCGGCCGCAGGCTGCTGGAGATCCTCGTGTCGCTCGGCTACTCGACCGACCAGATGCGGCTGATCGTGAACCGTGCGACGCGCGCGAGCGACCGCACCCGCACCGCGCTCGAGGAAGTGCTCGGCCTGCACGCGGCCTGCACGATTCCCGACGATGCCGACACCGTGCTCGAAGCGATCAACCAGGGCCACCCCGTGTCGCGGCTCGCGCGCAGCACGGCAGTCGTTCGTGCATTGCAAGGGTATGCGAAGCAACTCGTCGACGGGGAGGTGCGCGCGGGGCACGGCACGACGCACAGCGAACCACTGATGTCCCGGCTTTTCGGCCGCAAGGCCACGCCGAAGCTCAAGTCCATGTAAATCTTTCGGGGAACCATCATGTCATTGCGCGAACAGATGTCCTTGCACCGGGCCCAGCCGCTGGCGGCGGGCAGCGAACCGTCCGGCCCGGCGCATTCGTCGGTGCGCGACGCATACCAGAAGCTGCGCCGCGAAATTCACCTGGCCGTGCTCGAACGCGTCGAGCTCGAGCGCCTGTCGCGGCTGCCGCAGGAATCGGTCCGCATGGAGATCGGTACGCTGATCTCGCGCATCCTCGACGAGGAGCGGCTGCCTGCGAACGACATCGAGCGGCGGCAGCTCGCGATCGACGTGTACGACGAGATGTTCGGCTTCGGCCCGCTCGAAGCGCTGCTGCGCGACCCCGGCATTTCCGACATCCTCGTGAACACGTACCGGCAGGTCTATGTCGAGCGCAGCGGCCAGCTCGAACTGACCGACGTGACGTTCTACGACGACGCACACCTGATGAAGGTGATCGAGAAGATCGTATCGCGCGTCGGGCGCCGCATCGACGAATCGAGCCCGATGGTCGATGCACGGCTGCCGGACGGCTCGCGCGTGAACGCGATCATCCCGCCGTCCGCGATCGACGGGCCGCTGATGTCGATCCGGCGCTTCGCGGTCAACCCGCTGAAGATGGACGACCTCGTGCGCTACCACAGCCTGACGCCGCCGATGGCCGAGCTGCTCGACGCACTGTCGCGCGCGAAGATCAACGTGCTCGTGTCGGGCGGCACCGGCAGCGGCAAGACGACGCTGCTCAACATCCTGTCCGGTTACATTCCGCGCAACGAGCGGATCGTGACGATCGAGGATGCCGCCGAGCTGCAGCTGCAGCAGCCGCACGTGCTGCGGCTCGAAACGCGCCCGCCGAACATCGAGGGCAAGGGCGAGATCACGCAGCGCACGCTGGTGCGCAACGCGCTGCGGATGCGCCCGGACCGGATCATCCTCGGCGAAGTGCGCGGCGCCGAAGCGCTCGACATGCTCAACGCGATGAACACCGGCCACGAAGGCTCGCTGGCGACGATCCACGCGAACACGCCGCGCGACGCGCTGACGCGGCTCGAGAACATGATCAGCGTTTCCGGCCTGACGCTGCCGCCGAAGACGATGCGCCAGCAGATCGCGTCGGCGATCTCGGTGGTCGTGCAGGCGGCGCGGCTGACCGACGGCAAGCGCAAGATCGTCAGCATCCAGGAACTGACCGGGATGGAAGGCGACATCATCAACATGCAGGAGATCTTCACGTTCAAGCGCACGGGCGTCGATCGCGACGGCTCGGTACGCGGCCACTTCTGCGCGACCGGCGTGCGGCCGAAGTTCGTCGAGCGGCTGCAGGCGTTCGGCATCAACTTGCCGGATTCGCTGTACGACCCGTCTCAGCGGTACGAGACGAACTGACGACAGGGTGCCGTTCGCTGCCGGGGAGGCTTCATGAACACGATCTTTTACGGTTTTGTGATTCTCACCTTCGTCGCGGTGGTGCTCGCGATCGAAGGGGGCTATCAATGGTGGAACGCGCGGCACGGTACGGCCGCGCGCCGGATCGAATCGCGCATTCGCTCGATGTCGGCCGGCGGCAACGTCCAGCAGGAACGGCTGTCGATCCTGAAGAAGCGGATGCTCGACGAATCGAAGCCGTTCGACCGGCTGTTGCTGCGCGTGCCGCGCGTGCACCGGCTCGATCTCGTGATCCAGCAGTCGGGCCTCGACTGGACGCTGCCGAAGCTGATCATGCTCAGTGCGATGTTCGTGGCGTTCACGTGGCTTGCGCTGAGCTTCGCGACGTTGCCGCAATTCGCCACGCTGCCGGTCGCGCTGTTCGCCGGATGCTGGCCGATGATGTACGTGATGCGCTGCCGCGGGAAGCGGATGCGCAAGCTCGAGCGGCAGTTGCCGGACATCTGCGACATGATCTCGCGTGCGCTGCGTTCCGGCCATTCGTTCACGAGCACGCTCGGAATGGTCGGCGACGAGTTTCCCGATCCGATGGGCGGCGAGTTCCGCGTCACGTTCGACGAGGTGAACTACGGCGTGTCGCTGCACGACGCGCTGATGAACCTCGCGACGCGCGTGCCGGTGCAGGACCTGCGCTACTTCGTGATCGCGGTGCTGATCCAGCGCGAGACGGGTGGCAACCTGGCCGAGCTGCTCGACTGCATCTCCGCGCTGATCCGCGAGCGCTTCAAGCTGTTCGACAAGGTGCGCGTGCTGTCGGCCGAAGGACGGCTGTCGGCATGGATTCTCGGGCTGCTGCCGTTCGGCACCGCCGCGGTGATGGCGCTGCTGAACCGCGAATTCCTGTCCGTGCTCTGGGAGGATCCGGCGGGGATCAGGATGGTCGGCGGGATGCTGGTGTCGATGCTGTTCGGGCTGTTCTGGATCCGCCGTATTGTCCGCATTCGCGTCTGACGCGCGAGTCGTATAACAAACCATTGCGAGGCTGTCATGCAAAATCTGAGCGTGGTCCAGGCCGTGATGCTGGGCGGCTTGTTCATCTTCGTGGCTGGCGGGGTACTCATCGCGATGCTGCTGTTCGCGCCGCGCAGCATCCAGCGCCGGCTCCAGCAGGCCGGCGGGGCCGGGGCGGGCGGGACTGCCGCGGCGGGCACGGGCGCCGGCGACGGCGACGACATGGCATCGCGCTGGGTCGCGAAGCTGGTCGAGCTGTCCACCCCGATCTCGAAGCTGTCGGTGCCGAAGGAGGGCTGGGAGAATTCGCCGCTGCGCATCCGGCTCATGAATGCCGGCTGGCGCAACCAGAGCGCGGCCGCGCTGTACTTCACCGCGAAGACTGCGCTCGCGCTCGGGCTGCCGTGCGCCGCGATGCTGATCCTGATCACGACGTCGCTCGGCGACGAGCGCGCGATCCTGTCGGTGATCCTCGTCGCGCTCGCCGGGATCGGCTACTACATCCCGAACATCGTGCTGTCGCAACGGGTCAAGGTGCGCCAGCAGAAGATCTTCGAGGATTTCCCGGATGCGCTCGACCTGCTGACGGTATGCGTCGAAGCGGGGCTCGGGCTCGATGCGGCGCTGATGAAGGTGAGCGAGGAACTGCGATTCAGCAGCGAGGTGGTCGCGAGCGAACTCGACCTGCTGCTGCTCGAGATGCGCTCCGGCTTCACGAAGGAGACGGCGCTGCGCAATCTCGCGCTGCGCACCGGCGTGGAGGACATCGAATCGTTCTGCGCGATGCTGATCCAGGCCGACCGGTTCGGCACGAGCATCAGCGAATCGCTGCGCGTGCTGTCCGACATGCTGCGCACGCGGCGGCGGATGCGCGCGGAGGAGCGGGCCGCGAAGATCGCGCTGAAGCTGCTGTTCCCGCTGATCTTCTGCATCTTCCCCGCGCTGATGCTGGTGCTGCTCGGGCCGGCGATGATTCACGTCTATCGCGTGCTGCTGCCGACGTTCGTGGGCATCGGGCAGTGAGCAACGGGTGCGCAACGTCGCGCACGTCGATAAAGGTTCGCGTGCCGGCCCCGACACACAGGGTGGCCGGCACGGTAACAGGCTTCATGGAGGCTCCCTCCCCAGGCGGCGCCGCGAGACAGGTTGACCATAGCGGCGTCAACGCATCCTGGACCCATGGTCGGCCATGGAGCGAGCCGTAGTCCACCGCCTTCACGGCTGCCCCCTACTGCTAACCTGAATGCCGGCGAAGTTTGCCGGCATCACGTTGTGCGCGGGTCTCGCGGTCATCGTGCCGGGCACCTCCGGCGCGTTTTCCTGCATGACGATGGTCTGGTGCAGCCCGCCATCGAGCTCCGCTGCAAACCGGGGCGCACTTCATGCCCGATCGCAAAGCTCGCCTTCACCGCATCACGGCCGTCCTTCGCTCGGCACCTCGGCCGCCTTGCTGAGCTCGCCCATGATGATCCGCGCGATTTCGTTGGCCGGTGCGCGTCCGTCGGGCGCGGCAGCCGTGTTCGCCCACATGACGATCGTCGTTTTCGTGACCGGGTCGTAGCCCATGAAGGTATTGAAGCCCGGTATCTCGCCCGTATGCCCGTAGAACGTGCCGAATTTGGCCAGGCCCAAGCAGTAGCTTGCCGACATCGGGTCGGACGGATCGATCGGCGTTCAACAGCCGCGTTCGGGCGGGCAGCACGCATGATTCGTCTGACGATATCAGCCGGGCCCGTTCACCCGGTCGCGGCCGTCACTGGAAGTGATGCACATACCGCAGGACCATCCGCGTGCCTTGCGGCCTGTTCCGCGCATAGGTCTCGAAATAGGCGTTGAACATCAGATGATCCTGCGGCGAGAAACTGACCATCGCCCCCGGGCCGATCGCGAACACGGCTTCTCGTGTGCCGGGCACGTCCTGCCCGTTTTCCTTCATGTCGGTGGTCTGGCGCAGCCAGTAGCCGTTGAGCCCCAGCCGCAGGCCGGGGCGCACTTCGTACTCGGTCGCGAAGTTCGCGTGGATGGCCTGGCCGGCCTGCGTCGACGTCACGTCGGGGCCGAGCGACGTGGCCGGCTGGTGGTGGGTCGCGTTCCACAAATAGTGCAGCCGCCACGACACGGTCCACTTCGGCGTGAGCCATAGCGTTGCCGCCCAGTACGGATCGAACGACCAGAAATGGCTGCCGGGGTTGATCGCGCGCGACGGGTCGTACGCGCCGGTCGGCGCGATGAACTGGAATTCCACCCGCTGCGCGAAGCGCGGGCCCTGCGCGCCCATCACCGGGTCGAACTGGATGAACGGGCCGACCAGCAGGTCGCCGAAGCCGGCACGCGCATTCAGCGCGACGTTGCCGATGCCGTCGTCGGTCCGCGCGGACGCGATCCACGGCAGGATCACGTCGAGGCCGGGGTGCATGCCCGCGAACGTCAGCGGCGACTGATAGACGAGCTGGCTCAGCCCCGCGAACAGGTCGATGTCCTGCTTCGGCAGCCCGACCTTGTTGCCCGCATTGTCGTTGACGCGGCCGGACGTGTAGTACTGCAGGTACTGCGTGCCGTACCAGCCGGAGCCGGCCGGCGGCATGCCGTCGAGGAAGCTGGTCATGCCGAGGTTGACCGCCGGCAGGTCGGCTGCGCCGGCCGGCGCGCTGCCGGCCACGCCGGCGATCGTGAGGCCTGCGACGACGAGCACGCGAGAGCCGAATTTCATGTTCACCACCTCCTGTCGATTTATTGGTATAACTAATCAAACGGCACGAAAAAGATCGGGGTGATCGGCGATCGCCCGATACTGGCCGGCGTGGAACACGAGCGGCGCCTTTCCGAACGTGTCGAACTGTTCGATCTGGCCGATGAAGAGCAGGTGATCGCCGCCTTCGTAATGACCGACGTTGCGGCACACGAAGCGCGCGCTCGCGCCGTCGAGGCAGGGCACCCCGCCGGTCTCCGAATCCACGTGAAGCACGCCGTCGAACTTGTCGGCGCTGGGCGTCGCGAAGCGGCGCGACAGGGCGATCTGGTCGTGCGCGAGGATGTTGATCGCGAAATGGGTGGCCGCGACGAAATCCGGGCGGCTCGGCGCGACCTTGCGCAGGCTCCACAGCACGAGCGGCGGATCGAGCGACAGCGACGAGAACGAATTGGCGGTGAGGCCCACCTTGCGTCCGTCGGCTGCACACGTGGTGATCACGGTGACGCCGGTCGGGAATTGCCCGAACGCGGCGCGCAGTTGCATCGGGTCGAGGGCCGGGCGATCGATAGCGGTCGTTTCCATGCCGGTTACTCCGCGCGCACGCTGTGTTCGCGGATCATCGCCGCGCAGGCCGACGGCTCGAACCACCACGGCGCGAACCGGCGCGGATCGTCGAAGCCGTCGACGATCGCCGCGGCGAGCGACGGCAACTGGCCGGCCGCGCCGAGCAGTTCGAGGATGTGCGGCGGTGGCGGCGTGAGCAGCGAGTTGGTCCAGCGCACGACATGCTGCGCATAGGCCCAGTAGCCTTCGAACGTCTGCTGCATCCAGTCTTCGCCGAACGGCGCGGTATCGCGCGCGACGATCGCGTCGAAATAGGCCTTCGCGCATTTCGCGGCGTTGTTCGATCCCTGGCCGGTGATCGGATCGTTGACGACCACCGCATCGGCCATCCCGAACACCGTGCGGCCCGATGGCAGCCGGAAGAACGGCTTGCGCACCGTCGGCGCGAAGCGCCCGGCCAGCGTGCCGTTCGAATCGGTGAGCTCGACGTCGCGGCTGCGTTCGAATTCCCACGGCACGTAGTGCTGCAGGAACGACAGGCTCCGGTCCAGATGCTGCTCGGGCGTCTTCACGTCGGCCCAGCAGTCGAGCGGGCCGCCCGGAATGCCTTCGAACACCATGATTTCGCACGGGCCCGTCGTGGTCAGCGCCGGGAACACGAAATACTCGCCGATGCCGGGCAGCAGGTTGAAGCGCACACGCGAATACGGCTGGCTCGGCGTCATCCCTTTCACGTAGGTGAGGGCCAGCGCGCGCTGCGGGCGGTCGAACGCGCTGCGCGCGTCGTCGCGGCCGAGCAGGTTGACGATCTCGCCCTTGCCGGCGGCGAGCAGCACGAGGTCGTGGCTGCGCGCCAGTTCCTCGAGTTCGGGCACGCCGACGTCGCCAATGCGCACGTCCGCGCCGCGGCGCCGCACGCCGTCGAGCCAGTCGGCCATTTTCACGCGCTGGTCGACCGATTGCGCATAGCGGGTCAGCCGCGACGACCAGTCGATCGCCTTGCGGCCGTTGCCGTCCGGATGCGGCACCGCGATGCCGATCCCTTCGACGGACGGGCACGCTTCCTCCCAGGTGTTCAGGCCGAGGTCGCGCTCGATCTGCAGCGCCGTATGGAACATGCACTGGCTCGACATGACCTTGCCCGTGCGGATCTGTTCGGCATCGCGATTGGTCGCGAGCGTGACGTGGTAGCCCTGGTCGAGCAGGGCGAAGGCGAGTTGCAGGCCGGACTGGCCGGCGCCGACGATGGCGATGCGTCTCATGGTGATGTCCTTGGTTGGCCGGATGCCGGCCGGAAGAAGGGTTGCGAAAAGCGGCGGCGGGCAGCGTTCATTCCGCGAGACGTGGAATGGCCGGCACCGCCTGTTCGGGGCCCATCGCGGAATAGCCGCCATCCACCGCGTAGTCGGCGCCCGTCACGAAGCTCGCCGCGTCGCTGCACAGGAACGTCACGACCTGCGCGACCTCGGACGGATCGCCGACGCGGCCGAGCAGGTGGAACGGCGCGGCGACGCGGTCGGTCTTCGCACGGTCGCCGTGCGTCATCGCGTCCATCACGCGCGACCACGTCCACCCGGGCGACACCGAGTTGACGCGAATGCGGTCGGGCGCGAGATCCATCGCCATGCTGCGCGTGAGCTGGCGGATCGCCGCCTTGGAGGTCGGGTACAGCCAGCGGCCGGTTTGCGCGCACTGGGCCGAGATCGAGCTGAAGTTCACGATCGCGCCGCCGCCGCGCCGGACCAGGTGCGGATGCACGGCCTTGGCGAGCATCGCCGCCGACACGACGTTGACGTCCATCGCGGCGAGCCAGTCGTTGCGGGTCGCCTGGATGCCGTTGTCGACGTAGCTGCACGCGAGGTTGACGAGCACGTCGATCGCGCCGAACCGCTCGACGATGGCCGCGACCGCGTGCTCGATCGCGCGATCGTCGGTGATGTCGAGCGCGACGAACATCGCCCGTTCGCCGAGCGAATCGGCCACGCGCGCGCCGTTCTCGGCATCGAGATCGAGAATCGCGACGCACGCACCGGCGCGGCTCAGGTCCTGCGCGACCGCGGCGCCGATCAGCGTGGCGCCGCCGGTGACGATCGCGACTTTGCCAGCAAGGGCAGTCATGGGGTGTCTCCGGAAATCGTTGGGTGAGGGAGGGGCCGCGTCAACGCGCACCCGTCGACGGCTCGCTGTCCTGCCAGCGGCGCATCAGGCCGTTCGACGGCACGGTTTCGTCGAGCAGCTTGCGGGCCGTCTCGACGCCTGCGACCGGCAGGCCGGCCGGATCGAGCAGGCCGATCTGCACGAGCACGCTCGCCTGGTCCCAGTAGATGTGCTCGTGATAGAGCTTGTCGCCGCGAAACTTGACGATCGCGACGAGCGGAATCTCGACGCGCTTGCCGGTCGGCGCGACGCCCGGCAGCATCCAGTCGATCTCGGTCGTGTGCGTGAAGCAGAACAGCAGTTCGTCGACGATCTGGCTCGCGCCGATCGTGCGCGAGATCGGCGTGATCGTCGTGTCGGGCGGATTCGCGTGCACGAAATGATGCGTGTAGAAGCGCTTGAGCGCGTCGTAGCCGACGCCGCCCGTTAGCGTCGGAATATGGTTGACGTACGGTTCGGCAACCATCGTCGCCATTGTTGCATCGACGTTGCGCGTGTCGAATTCGTGCTTGAGGTGCGCTTCCCACAGTGTGGACAGGTCGTAGCGCGGGCCGAGCGCGGCACGGAACGCGGCGATCGCGCGCTGGTGGGCCATCACCGCGGCGGCCTTGTCGAAATGATCGCCGCCGACGCGCGCGAACGCATGATCGACGCCCGGATACACATACACTTCGACACCGTCGCGCCCGGCGAGCGCGTCGGCAATGCGTTGCTGCGCGTCGGGCGGGCAGAAGCGGTCCTGCCCCGCAATCTGCAGCACGAGCCGGCCGTGCTGGTGCGACGCCTCGTCGAGCGCCTGCTCGATGCCCACGCCGTAGTAGCTGACGGCCGCGGCCACGCCGGGCAGCCGGCACGCGGCGAGATACGCGAGCTTGCCGCCGAGGCAGTAGCCGAGCACGCCGGTTTCGCCCGTGCATTCCGGCAGCTGCCTGAGCACACCCAGCGCGGCGCCGATGTCCTCGACACCCTTGTTCTCGTCGTATTCGCGGTAAAGGGCCATCGCGCGCTCGGCATCGGCCGATGCATAACCGAGTTCGATGCCCGGCGCCTGGCGCCAGAACAGGTCGGGCACGAGCACCGTATAGCCTTCCTCCGCGTAGTAGTCGGCCGCCTCCCGCATCGTCGCGTTCGCGCCGAAGATCTCGTGGCACAGCACGATGCCCGGCCCCGTGCCGCCGGCCGGCGTGCTCAGGTAAGCGCGAAACGTGCCGCCATCCGGCGACGGAATCTCGATGTGACGTCCTTTCATATGTCCCTCCATTCGTTTCATTGCTGCGACGGGCCCAGTATTGGCGGACGAAAAGGGCGTTTCTATCCGCTTTCTTCGGCCGGTATCCGCGAATTCCGGAAACCTGAGGCACCGGCCGCCGCGCGTGGGCGGGCGCACGGCTGACTGCGGGTATGTGCGGATGCGGAATGCCCGCACAGTTTTCTACGATGCGCGAACGGTCCGCTTCTTGCGTCATTTGCGCGGGACTTGCGCGTTTTGGCGGCCGGACTGTCCGGATACGCCGGGCGCTATCCGGATCGTGCGGCCGATGCCCCCATACCGGGAACGCATGCACGGCGCGAGTGCAATCGAGCACGACGGGAGAACATCGATGGCGCAATTTTCCGAAACGGGCTGGCTGGCCGACGCCGCCTGTTTCAATCACGGCAACCTGCTGCTGCAGTCGAACGACGTCGACGAGGTGCGCGCACGCGTCGCCGACGTATTCAAGCCGCACCGGCTCACGCCGACCGGCGCATCGCGCGCGCTGCACAGCTGCATGCATCATGCGCGCTGGGGCAACCTGTCGTTGAACCTGCTCGATTATGGCGGTGGCGTCAGCATCGAGCCCGGGCCGCTCGAGCACTTCTTCCTGTTGCAGATCCCGCTGCGCGGCGACGCGGAGATCGAATGCGGCTCGGCGCGTTTCGTGTCGTCGCCGGGCACGGCGTCGCTGATCTCGCCGACGCTGTCGCTGAAGATGCGTTGGGGCGATGCGTGCCCGCAAGTCATCCTGCGCATCGAGCGCGAAGTGATGGAGCGCCACGCGCAGCGGCATTTCGGCGACGACCGGCGCGCGCCGGTCGAATTCGAGCCGGAATTCAGCCTGTCGTCGCAGCAGGGGACGTGCTTGGCGCAGATGCTGCCGATCCTCGCCGGCGCGATCGCGACGGACGCGCATCCGCTGCGTCACCCGCTCGCGTTCGAGCAGCTCGAATCGACGCTGCTCAACCTGCTGCTGCACGGCCACCCGAACAGCGCGCGCAACGGCACGCGGCGCCTGCCGGTGGCGCTCGCGCCGTTCTACGTGCGGCGCGTCGAGGACTACGTCCGCGCGCATCTCGACGAGCCGCTGACGATCGAGCGGCTCGCCGAACTCGCCGGCGTCAGCCCGAGCACGCTGTTCGCCGGCTTTCGCCATCGCCACGGGATCACCCCGATGGGCTTCGTGCGGCAGTTGCGGCTGCAACATGTGCGGGAGGAACTGCTGGACGACGCGTCGCCGGGGCTCGCATCGGTCACGGACATCGCGCTGAAATGGGGCTTCGCGCACCTCGGACGGTTCGCGATCGAGTACAAGCGGGCGTTCGGCGAGTCGCCGTCGGCGACGCTCAGGATGCGGCGCGGGCGGAACTGACGAAGGACACGGCGGGCCTGGCCGGCACGTGTCAGACGCGACCGGTCATTCGACATCGCTGCCCGGATCGCCGACAATTCGTTCCGCACACCGAGCTCATCTGTCCACGTCGTCCGGGAGCGACATCGTGACTGCCGTATCCATCAGGCCCGCCCATCTCGACGATGCGCAGGCGATCGCCGATTTTCACGTCAAGGTCTGGCGGCATACCTACAGCGATCTCGCGCCGGCGGAAGCGCACGCTGTCCTCGACGAACGCTATCGCGGCAGGACATGGCGGGAAAAGCTGTCATCGAATGACGCGCGCCAGCTCGTGCTCATTGCGGAGGTCGACGCCGGGATCGTCGGAATCGGCGCGGCCGGCGCGCCGTCGGAATCGATCTTCGAGGGCCGCGGCGAGATCAAATTCCTGTATGTCGATCCCGGGTACAAGCGGCGCGGCATCGGCCGTCAGTTGCTGGCGCGGCTGGCGATGCATTTGAGCCGGTTGGGCTACCGCGGAGCCGCGTTGAGCGTCGTCAACGGAAACGACGCTGCGATCGCATTCTATGGAGCGCTGAATGGCCGGATTGCCGGCGAGTACGTCGATCCGGGGCCGATCTGGCGGTCGCACAACATCGTGATGGTGTGGGACGAGCTGGCGAGTCTCGCGACCTGAGCCCGGCCTCGCGTCGCGACGTGCGTCACGCGAGGCGCGCGCGCAGCCACGACGTGAACGCGGTCACGAGCGGCGAATCGGCCAGCTCCTGACGCGTGACGAGATAGTAGGCGTGACGTGACGGCACCGTGGCGCTGAACGGCCGCACGAGCGTGCCGTCGATCAGGTCGTCGCGCACCGACAGGCTGTCGCCGAGCGCCACGCCTTGCCCGTGCACCGCGGCTTCGACGCCGATGTGCGCGTTGCCGATTTCGAGAATGCGGATGCCCGGCAACTGATCGGCATTCGCTTCCGCCAGCCAGCGCATCCACGACCCGGCATGCTCGCAGAACAGCGTGCGGCCCGCGAGATCCTGCACCTTGCGGATCGCGTCCGGCCCGTTCATCAAGGCCGGGCTCACGACCGGGAACAGCGCCGGATGCGCGAGCAGCTCGACATGCCGGTTGCGCCAGTTGCCTTCCCCGTAGCGAATGCAGACGTCGACGTCGGGCGAATAGATCTCGCGATCGTCGTTCGACGGAATCACTTTCAGGTGGATGCCCGGGTAGCGCTCCAGAAAATCGCCGATGTGCCTGGCGAGCCAGCGCGACGTCAGCGACAGCGGCGTCGACACGACGAGGTCGCCGGCGGCGGCCGGCGAATCGAGCCTGACGGTGGCATTCGCGATCATGTCGAACGCGGCGCCGACCGGCTCCAGCAGCGCCTCGCCCTCCGGCGTGAGCTTCACGCGCGCCTTTGATCTGACGAAAAGCGCGACGCCCAGCGTGCTTTCGAGGATCCGGATCTGGTGGCTGACCGCGCTCGCGGTCACGTGCAGTTCGTCGGCGGCGGCCGACACGCTGCCGCGCCGGGCGGCGGCTTCGAACGCGCGAAGCGGGTTCAGCGGGGGCAGGCGGTTGCGCATCGGCAGGCGCGTCGAACGACGCTGTGCTGAGAAAAATTTCATTTAAGCGGATTCAATTTCTCGCTACAACAAAAAAAATTGAATGCCTACAGTGGGGGCAATCCAACCGAGTCGAGGTCGACCGCAATGAGCCTTACCGAACCGATCGAACGCCTGTGGGGCGGACGCTTCCAGTCGGAACCGTCCGACGCGCTGTTGAACCTGTCCCGCTCCGATCCGAGTTTCTTCCGTCTCGTGCCGTACGACCTGGCAGGCTCCCGCGCGCATGCCCGCGAGTTGAACCGCGCAGGCATCCTGAACGACGACGAACTCGCGCAACTGCTGGCCGCGATGGACGGCATCGCGCGCGACTACGCGGCCGGTGCGATCGCGCCGTCGCTTGCCGACGAGGACGTGCACACCTTCCTCGAGCGCGTGCTCACGCAGCGGCTGCCGGCGCTGGGCGGCAAGCTGCGCGCCGGGCGTTCGCGCAACGACCAGGCGGCGAACGACCTGCGCCTGTACCTGCGCGACAAGGCGCGCCAGCTGGTGCGCGGCGTGCTCGACCTGCAGGACGCGCTGGTCGGCCAGGCGAGCCGGCACGTCGACACGGTGACGGCCGGATTCACCCACCTGCAGCCGGCCCAGCCGATCGTGTTCGGCCATCAGTTGCTCGCGCACGCGCAGTCGCTGTATCGCGACGCCGACCGCCTGGTCGACTGGGACCGCCGCACTGCGCGTTCGCCGCTCGGTGCGGCCGCGCTCGCGGGCTCGGCGATCTGCGTGCGCCCCGAGCTGTCCGCGCAGGAGCTCGGTTACGACGCGCCGTGCGAGAACTCGATCGACGCGGTGGCCGCCCGCGATCACGTCGCCGAATTCGCGTTCGTCACGAGCATGCTGGCCGTCAACCTGTCCCGCCTGTCGGAAGAAGTGATCCTGTGGACGTCGCGGCAATTCCGCTGGGTGGAACTCGACGACGGCTATGCGACGGGCAGCTCGATCATGCCGCAGAAGAAGAACCCGGACATCGCGGAACTCACGCGCGGCAAGGCGGGGCGCCTGATCGGCAACCTCACGGGCCTGCTTGCGACGCTGAAATCGCTGCCGCTCGCGTACAACCGCGATCTCGCGGAAGACAAGATCGCCGCATTCGATTCGATCGACACGCTCGAACTCGTGCTGCCGGCGATGGCGGGGATGATCCGCACGATGCGCGTGAACGTCGACGAGATGCGCCGCCAGGCGCCGCTCGGCTTCACGCTCGCGACCGAGGTCGCGGACTGGCTCGCGCTGACGGGCGTGCCGTTCAGCGAAGCGCACGAGATCACCGGCACGCTCGTGCGCGCGTGG
>NZ_JAAGPP010000162.1:0-17901 GCF_017104975.1 Burkholderia sp. Ac-20344 | reverse complement strand
GCCCCGGCCCACGCGTTCGAGATTCAGCACGTCGCACCAGATCGCCGCGAGCACGGTTTCATCGCCGTCCTGCGGCGCTTCATAAGTGCGTTCGACGCGCACGGGCGCCGGCAGCCGTGCGCGGTCGACCTTGCTGTTCGCGTTGCGCGGCAACGCGTCGAGCACGATCAGTTGCGCAGGCACCATGTAGTCGGGCAGCGTGCGGCGCAGGTGCGCGTCGAGCGTCGCGGCTTCGACCGGCTGCGCGGCCGCCTGTGCGTCGGCGGTCAGCTCGACGTACGCGACGAGCTGCGCGAGTGCGCCCTGCCCGTGCACGACCGCGCATGCTTCGCGCACCGCGTCGTGCGCGGCCAGCTGGGCCTCGATCTCGCCGAGTTCGATGCGCAGCCCGCGCAGCTTCACCTGGTGGTCGACGCGGCCGATGAAATCGAACACGCCGTCCGCGCGACGCCGCACGAGGTCGCCCGTGCGGTACAGCCGTGCGCCCGGCGCGCCGTACGGATCGGGCACGAAACGCTCGGCCGTGAGCGCCGGGCGGTCGAGATAGCCGCGCGCGACGCCGATCCCCTCGCCGCCCAGGTACAGTTCGCCGATCACGCCGACCGGCAGCGGATGCAGCCGTTCGTCGAGCACATGCGCGGTGCGTGCGCCGACCAGCGTGCCGATCGGCAGGTACGCGGCGTCGCCGAGCTTCGCGAGATCGTCGCCGGGCCGGAACATCCAGAGCGTCGGCGTGATGACCGTCTCGGTCGGGCCGTAGCCGTTGACCACGCGTACGTTCGGCAGCGCGCGGCGCAGCATCGCGAACGCCTCGCGCGACGTCGCCTCGCCGCCGACGGTGAGCGAACGCAGCGTCGGCGGCGCGCCGTGCGCGAGCGCCCATTCGGCGAGCTGCGCGGCGCAGCCGGGCGGCACGTAGGTCATCGTCACGCCGTCGCGGACCATCATCGCGCAGGTCTGCGCGGGCGGCCACAGCACGTCGGCCGTCACCGACACGGCGGCGCCCGACATGTATTGCGAAAACCAGCCTTCATGCGCGCCGTCGAAGTTGACCGACTGGAACAACAGGAACACGTCCTGCTCGCCCGCGCCATAGCGTTCGGCGATCGCCGCGCAATGCAGCGCGAACGACGCATGGTCGACGATTACGCCCTTCGGCTTGCCGGTCGAGCCCGACGTGTAGATCGCATAGGCGGCATGGCCCGGCAGCACGTCCGGCAACGCGACGTGTGCGGCTTCGTCGAGTGCCTCGACTTCATCGGCGCGCCACACGCGCAGCGCCGGCAGCTCGGGCAGCGACGCGGCGCTCGCGCCGTCGGTCAGCACGTGCGCGATGTTCGCGTCGCCGACGATCTGCGCGAGCCGTTCGCGCGGATGCGCGGGATCGAGCGGCACGAAGGCGGCGCCCGACTTCAGCACCGCGATCAGCGCGACGAGCAGGTCGACCGAACGCTGCAGCGCGACGCCGACGCGCATCTCGGGCCGTACGCCGGCCGCCACCAGATGGCGTGCCAGCCGCGCTGCGCGCGCGTCGACTTCGCCGCGCGTCAGTGCGCGATCGATATCGGCCACGCCGCGTGCGTCCGGCCGTGCTTGCGCATGCACGGCGATGCGTGCATGCACGGGCACGAACGGCTCGGCTTCGATCGCGCCCGTCGGCGCGTTCCACGCAAAGAGCTGCGCGCGTTCGTTTGCGGGCAGCCAGTCGAGATCGCCGACCGCCATGTCGGGGCGCGCGAGCGCATCGGCGAGCAGCGTGACGAAGCGCGCGGCGAGCCGGGCGATCGCGTCCTCGTCGAACAGGTCGAGCGCGTAGACGAATGCGGCGTCGAACGTGCCGTCGGGCGTCGCTTCGACCGACAGCGTCAGGTCGAATTTCGCGGACGGCGTGCCCGACGGCAGCACCGCGGCCGACGCCGCACCGATCGCCGGCAGCGCGCGGCGCTCGCCGTACGCGGCCATCACCTGGAACAGCGGATGGTGGCTCGCGCTGCGCGGCACGCCGAGTGCGTCGACCACCTGCTCGAACGGCACGTCCTGGTGCATCTGCGCATCGACCAGCGCGTGCTGCGTGCGCGCGACCAGCGACGAGAAGTCGCCATGCACAGGCACGTCGACATCGATCGCCAGCGTGTTGACGAAGAAGCCGATCAGGCCGGCGACCTCCGCGCGTTCGCGGTTCGCGGCCGGCACGCCGACGCAGATCCGCGCATCGCCGGTCGCACGCGCCAGCAGCACGTCGAGCGCAGCGAGCAGCACCGCGAACGGCGTGGCGCCCGATGTGGCCGCGAACGCGCGCAGTTGCGCGCCGATGCGCGCGTCGAGCGAAAACACGTGGCGTGCGCCGCGCGCACTGCGCCGTGCGGGTCGTGCCGCCGCACCCGGCAACGCCAGCACGCCGCGTTGCGGATCGAGCCGTTCGCGCCAGAACGCGAGCTGGCGATCGCGCTCGCCGGCGTCGAGCCAGCGGCGCTGCCACAGCGCGTAGTCGGCGTACTGGATCGGCAGCGGCGCGAGCGGCACCGGCCGGTCGGACGCATACGCGCGATAGAACGCCGCAAGCTCCTCAAGCATCACGCCCGACGACCAGCCGTCCGACACGATGTGATGCACGGTCAGCGCGAGCCAGTGATGCGTCGCATCGAAGCGCACCAGGTGGGCGCGTACGAGCGGCGCCACGCCGAGATCGAACGGTTCGGCTTCGTCGGCCGTCGCGACCGCTTCCGCGCGCGCCACACGCTGCGCGTCCGGCAGCGCTTCGAGATCCGTTTCGCGCCACGGGCAGCGCAACGGCGCGTGGATCGTTTGCGCGACGCCGTCCGGCGCCTCGTCGAAGGTCGTGCGCAGCGCCTCGTGGCGCGCGATCAGCGCGTCGCATGCCAGGCGCAGCGCATGCGCGTCGAGCGCGCCCGTCAGCGCCAGCCGCTCGGTGATGTGATACGCGTCCGGCGCATCGATCAGCCGCGCATGCAGCCACAGCCGCGTCTGCGCGAACGACGCCGGCACGCGGTCGTGGCGCGCCGTGCGCGGCGGGATCGGCAGCACGCGAAAATCGATGCCGGCCGCGCCGAGCTTGTCGATGAAGACCGCGCGCTGCGCGTCGGGCAGTTGCGCGAAACGCGTCGCGAGCGCGAGCCAGTCGGGTTGAACCTTCGTCATCCGTCGTCCTTATTGGGTTTCCAGTTCGCCGAGCAGCGCGTCGATCGCGCTCGCCGCATCGGTCGCGCCGCGCGTCGCGCAGGCCGCGTCGATCGCTTCCGCGCAGCGCGCCAGCGTGCGCGTGTCGAACAGCGTGCGCAGCGGCAACGCGAGCCCCCAGTGCAGGTTCGCCTGCGCATGGGCCTGCGTCGCGAGCAGCGAATGGCCGCCGAGCACGAAGAAATCGCCGTCGCGGCCGATCGCGTCCACATGCAGCACGCGTTGCCAGATCTCGGCAAGCGCACGTTCCGTGTCGGTCGCGAGTTCGACGTCGGCCGCCGCTTCGCGCACCGGCGCGGGCAACGCATGGCGGTCGCACTTGCCGTTCGGCGTGACCGGCAACGCGTCGAGTTCGATCAGCTGCGACGGCACCATGTAGGCCGGCAATTGCGCGCGCAGCGTGTCGAGCAGCGCCGCCCGGTCGAGCGGGCCCGCGTCGCCGCGTGCGACATAGCCGACCAGCTGCTCGTCGCGCACGATCACGACCGCGTCGTTCACGCCGGTCGCCGCGCGCAGCAATGCCTCGATCTCGCCCGGCTCGATCCGCTGGCCGCGCAGCTTGACCTGCGTATCGACGCGGCCGAGGTAGTCGAGCGCACCGTCGGCACGCCGGCGCGCGAGATCGCCCGTGCGGTACATGCGCGCGCCCGGCACGAACGGATCGGGCACGAAGCGCTCGGCGGTCAGCGCCGGACGGCCGAGATAGCCGCGCGCGAGGCCCGCGCCCGCGAGATACAGTTCGCCGGTCGCGCCGGCCGGCACCGGCTGCCATGCGGCATCGAGCACGTGCAGTTGCAGGTTCGCGATCGGATGGCCGATCGGCACCGCGACCGCATGTGCGTCGTCGGGGCCGCAGGTCCAGTGCGACACGTCGATCGCGGCTTCGGTCGGCCCGTACAGGTTCACGAGTGTCGCGCCCGGCAGCAGCCGCGCCATCTTCGCGACGAGTTCAGGCGCCAGTGCCTCGCCGCTCGCGACGATCAGGCGCACGCTGTCGCACTGTGCGGCGGCCGAGAAATCGTCGAGATACGCGGCGAACGCGGCGAGCATCGACGGCACGAAGTGCAGCACCGTCACGCCGTGCGCGTGGATCGCGGCCGCCAGGCGCGCCGGATCGCGATGGTCGCCGGGCGCGGCAATCGCGAGCTTCGCGCCGATCGCCAGCGGCCACACGAATTCCCATACCGACACGTCGAAGCCGAACGGCGTCTTGTGCAGCACGACGTCGTCGCGCGTCAGCCGGTACGCGTCCTGCATCCACGCAATCCGGTTCGCGAGCGCGCCGTGCGTGTTGCCGGCGCCCTTCGGCTTGCCGGTCGAACCGGACGTGTAGATCAGGTATGCGAGTTGGGCGTCGTCGATCGTGGCGGTCGCGCTGGCGGCGTCGGTTTCCGTTGCATCGGCGAGCAGGTCCGCAACCGTCAGCAACTGTGTTGCGGCACCGTCGCCGAGTGCGGCCTCGACCGGCTCGCGCAGATGGGCCTGCGTGATCGCGACGGCCGGCCGCGCGTCGCGCAGCAGATACGCGATGCGCTCGGCCGGATAGTCGGGATCGACCGGCAGGTAGGCCGCACCGGCCTTCAGCACGCCGACCAGCGCCATCACCATGTCGAACGAACGCTCGACGCACAGCGCGACCGGCGTGTCGGGCTGCACGCCGCGCCGGCGCAGCGCGGCCGCGATGCGCGACGTACTGATGTCGAGCTCGCGACAGGTCGCGCGATGCACACCACCGTGAACGTCCGCGTATTCGAGCGCGATCGCGTCGGGCGTCGCCTGTGCGGCAGCGGCAAATTGCAGGTGCAGCGGCTGCCGTTGCGATGCCGGCCATGCGCGCGCGGTGTCCTGCGCCAGCGCCAGTGCATCGCGGGTCGCGTCGTCGGCAATCGACAGCGTGCCGAGCAGCGCGTCCGGCGTGCGGGCCAGCGCATCGAGCGCGCATGCGAACGCGCGGTGCCAGGTTTCAACCTGCCGCGCATCGACGCGCGCGGTGTCGTAGCCGTAGTCGATCGTCAGCCCGGCGCCGCTCTCGATCACGAGCGTCAGCGCGAAATCGGTAGCTTCGATGCTGCGCACGCCGCTCAACGCCAGCGCGCGCGGATCGGCATCGCGCGCCGTGTCGTCGACCGGGTAGTTCTCGAACACGACCAGCGTGTCGAACAGTGCACCGCCCGCGCCGCGGGCCCAGCGCTGGATGTCGGCGAGCGGCGTGTGCGCGTGCTCGGCGGCGGCCGCGTTCTCGCGTTGCAGTGTTTGCAGCCAGTCGGCCGCGCGCTGCTGCGGCGCCGGTGCGGTAATGACCGGCAGCGTGTTGATGAAGAGACCGAGCACCGAATCGACATCAGCAAGTGCATCGGGACGGCCCGCGACCGTCGCGCCGAACGCGACGGCCGGCTGGTGCGTCATCCGCTGCAGTGCGAGCGCCCAAGCGCCCTGCACCAGCGTGTTGACGGTCAGCTTCAGTGCACGCGCCGTCTGCGCGACGCGCGTCGTCATGTCGGCATCGAGCGTCGCGCGCCACGTGACCATCTCGGCATCCGCACGGTCGGCCGTCCGTTCCGCGATCAGCGTCGGGGCGTCGAGTCGCGCGAGGCGTTCCGTCCAGAAACGCTCGTCGGCGTCGCGGTCGCGCGTGCCGAGCCACGCGATGAAATCGCGGTAGCGCAGTGCCGGGCGGCTCGCGAACGGCGACACGGCGTCCGGGTCGCGATAGTCGCGCAATACGTCCGCAAGCAGGCGCGCGGTGCTCCAGCCGTCGAGCAGCACGTGGTGACGCGTCCACACGACGCGCCATGCGCCGTCGGTCACGCGGATCAACGTGAGCCGCATCAGCGGCGGCTCGCGCCAGTCGAAGCCGCGTGCGCGATCGGCGGCGAGCCAGGCGTCGAAATCGGCGTCGAACGTGTCGCCGCGCGTGCGCCAGTCGAGTTGCTCGACCGGCATCCGCGCATGGCGATGCACGCACTGCAGCGGCGCGGCTTCGTCCGGCATCACGCTCGTGCGCAGGATGTCGTGGCGCGCGATCGACGCTTCGAACGCGGCTGCGAGCCGGTCGGCGTCAAGCGCGGCCGCGGTCGCGACGAGCTGGTTCACGTAGCTGGCATGACCGGGCGCGAACAGCGCGTGGAACAGGATGCCTTGCTGCATCGGCGACAGCGGATACACGTCGTCGATCGTGCGCCAGTCGAGCGGCGTGCGCTCGATCGCGGCCTGCGTGAGACCGGCGGCCTGCGCGAGCGGGAAATCGCCCGGCGTCGCGCCACCGCCGCGATGCGCAACGCGCGACGCGCACGCTTCGACGAGTTCGCGCAACGCCGCCGCGAAGCGTTCGGCGAATGCGTCGACCGTCGCGCGGTCGAATTGCGGTGCACCGTAGACCCAGTGCACTTTCAGCGTGCGCGCGCCGTCACGGTCCGTATCGAGGTACGCGTGGATCGCGAGCGTATTGCCGAGCGGCCCCTGTGGATCGCGTTCGACGCCGGTGCCGCCGAAGCGCGGCACGAGCGTGGCATCGCGGGGCGCGTCGAACTGGCCGAGATAGTTGAACGTGACGCGCGGGCGCGGCACGGCGGCCAGCGCCGCACGCGTCGGCGCATCGCCGTAGTGCGCGAGCACGCCGAAGCCGAGCCCCTTGTGCGGCACCGCACGCAGCGTGTCCTTGACCGCGCACAGCGTGTCGCGGGCGGTGGCCGCGACCGGCAGCGTCACCGGGTAATGGCTCGTCAGCCAGCCGATCGTGCGGCTGGCATCCGCGTCGTCGAACAGCGCCTCACGGCCATGCCCTTCCAGTTCGACACGGCACGATGCGGCACCGCTCGCGCCGGCCAGCGACAGCGCAAGCGCCGCGCCCAGCAGTTCGATCGTCTGCGTGCGATAGGCCGCATGTGCATCGGTCAGCGCCGCACGGGTCAACGCCGCATCGATCGTCTGCACGACGACGGCCGCATCGGCGTTCGTCGCCGTTGCGTCCGGATGATCGGGCACGACGTCGTCGCCCTGCGCCATGCCCGCCCAGTAAGCAGCTTCGGCCGCGAACGGCGATGCCGGTTCCATCGCTGCACGTGCGAGTCGCGACGCCCATGCATCCGCGCGCAGGCCCGGCTGCGACAGACGGACCGGCGTACGTTCGCATGCGGCGCGGTAAGCCGTGTCCAGATCGTCGAGCAGGATGCGCCACGACACGCCATCGACGATCGCATGGTGAATCGCGAGATAGAGCTGCGTCGAACCGTCCGGCAAGCGTGCCGCGCATGCGCAGGCAAGCGGCCCGCGGCCGAGGTCGAGACGGCGCTGCAATGCGTCGAAGCGCGCAAGCGCGTCGGCTTCGTCGCGGGCGGCGACTTCGACGAACGGCAGCGCATCGTACGGCTTCGCGGCATCGCTGGCGTGCCACGTGCCGTCCGCACCGCGCGCAAAGCGCTGGCGGAAGGCGTCGTGATGCGTCAGCAAGGCGTCGAAGGCGCGCGCGAACGCGTCGGCATCGAACGGCCCGCGCACGTCGAACGCGACCGACTGGTTCCAGTGGCCCGGATGCGGGACATCGAGCGCGAAGAAGCGTTGCTGCGCGGGCGTCAGGAACTGCGCGGTCACCGGCGCGCTGGCAGCGGCCGCGCCCACAGGCTGCGCGGCAGCGGCGGCTACATCCTCCGTCTTCGCGATGCGTGCGAGTTCGGCGACGGTCGGGCCGTCGAACAGCTGCTTCGGCGTGAAGCGCACGCCGCGCTTGCGCGCCCGGGCGATCACCTGCAGCACGAGGATCGAATCGCCGCCGAGTTCGAAGAAGTTGTCGTCGCGGCCGACCTGCGGCGCCTTCAGCACAGCCTGCCAGACTTCGGCGAGCACCGTTTCGACCGGGCCCTGCGGCGCATCGCCGGATGCAGTCGCAACCGGCGCGGCCGCCCGCTCGCGCAACGCGGCGCGATCGATCTTGCCGTTTGCGGTCACCGGCAGGCGCGCGAGCGCGACGAACTGCGCGGGCACCATATAGTCGGGCAGCTTCGCGGCAACCGCCGTGCGCATGGCAGCCTCGTCGAAGGTCGCGCCGTCGCGCATCACGACGAACGTCGCGAGCCGCAGCCGGCCTTCGTGTTCGATCGCGAGGGTTTCAGCCTGCGCAACCGGGCCGGCCGCACGCACGGCCGCGCTCACCTCGCCCGGCTCGACGCGGTAGCCGCGAATCTTCACCTGGTCGTCGATGCGGCCGAGGAATGCGAGGCGGCCGTCCGCGCACAACCGCACGCGGTCGCCCGTGCGATACAGCCGCGCGCCGGGCGTGAACGGATCGGGCACGAAGCGCTCGGCGGTCTGCGCCGGGCGCCCGAGGTAGCCGCGCGCGACGCCCGGGCCGCCCAGATACAGCTCGCCCGTCGCGCCAGCCGGCACGCATGCGCCGAACGCGTCGAGCACGAGCGCGCGCGCATTCGGCAGCGGCAGGCCGAGCGGCACGCCGCTCGCGGGATCGCGTGCATCGGCGGCGATCGACGCCGTGTCGCACGCGATCGCGCCGACGGTCGCTTCGGTCGGCCCGTAGTGGTTGATCACGCGGCAGGCCGGCGCAAGTGCGGCCACGCGTGCGACGAGCGCCCACGTGAGCGTTTCGCCGCCCGTCACGAGCGCGTGACGCGGCAGCACGTCGGCCGGTACGCGTGCATCGAGCAGCGCCTGCAGGTGGCTCGGCACGATCTTCAGCACGCCGACGTCGCGGCGGCGCATTTCATCGGCGAACAGGTCCGGATCGAACGCACACGCGGCCGGCAGCAGGTGCAGCGTGCGGCCCGCGCACAGCGCGCCGAACAGCGTCGTGTGACCGAGGTCGGCCGCGACAGTCGACACCATCGCGAACGACGCGTCCGGTGCGAATGCGAATTCGTCGAGCATCCCCTGCACGTAGTCGGCCAGTGCGCCGTGCGACACGACGACACCCTTCGGCGTGCCGGTCGAGCCCGACGTATAGATCAGGTATGCGCCCTGCTCCGGATGCGGTGCGACGCGCACGCCGGCCGCGTGCGCGAGTGTCGCGTCCTGCGCGAGCGTGTCGACGTCGAGCGGCTGGGCGTCGATGCCGGCCGGCCACACGGCCGGCTCCGCGACGAGCGCCCAGCGCGCGCCGCAGTCGGCCGCCGCGGCAGCGAGGCGCGCGGCCGGCTGCGCGGGATCGAGCAGCACGGCGAGCGCGCCGGCCTTCAGTGCGCCGAGCAGGCCGACGACGAAGCGCGCCGAGCGTTCGATGCAGACGATGACGGACGCTTCCGCGGCCACGCCGCGCTGGGTCAGCGCGCGTGCGATGCGGTTCGACGCGTCGTCGAGTTCGGCGAACGTCAGCGATGCGGACGCATCGGCGAGCGCGACGCGATGCGGATACGCGGCCGCCTGCCGCGCGAACGCGGCGACGATGTCGGCATGTTCGACGCGCAGCGCGCGGCCATCGCGCGGCTGGCGCGAAGCGGCCGACGCATCGCATGGCAGTACGGCCGTCGTTTGGTGCGGATCGCGCGCGGCCGCGCCGACGAGCGCCGCGTAGCTGTCGAGCCACGCGCGCGCGGTGTCGGCGTCGATGCAGTCGGTCGCATAGGCCGCGACCAGTTCGATGCCGTTCGCGTCGTCGGTGAAATCCACTGCGAAGTCGAAACGGGCAGCGAGATCGGGGCCCGGCGTTGCAACGGCCGTCGCGCCCGGCAGCACGCTGTCGTGCCGCGCGTCGAACTGCTGCGCGAATTTCACGCGCAGCCATTCGTCGCCGCGCTTGACCGGCGGCTTCACCGCGTCGACGACGCGCTCGAACGGCACGTCCTGGTGCGCGACCGCGTCGAGCGCCGCCGTGCGCGCCGCATCGACGAGCGCGCGGAACGGCAGCGTCGGCGCCACGCGCACGCGCAGCGCGACCGTATTCAGGAACAGCCCGAGCAGCGCGCGGGTTTCGGGGCGCTGGCGATGCGCGACCGGCACCGCGACGACGACATCCGTTGCGCCGGTCAGGCGCGACAGCCATGCGTCGAGCCCGGCCAGCAGCACCGTGAAGGCGGTTGCCTGGGCGTCGCGCGCGAGTTGCCGCACGTCGGCCGCGACCGCATCGGACAGCCGCACCGACACGCGCGCGCCGTGCAGCGTGCGTACCGCCCCCGGCTGGCGGTCGACCGGCAGCGCGAGCGGGCCCGGCACGTCGCGCAATGCGCCGCGCCAGTAATCAAGTTGACGCTCGCCCTCGCCGCCGGCCAGCATGTCGCGTTGCCAGTCCGCGTAGTCGGCGTACTGGATCGGCAGTTCGCGCAGCGACGGCTCGCGGCCTTCGGCATACGCACGATAGGCGGCCGACAGTTCGTCGAACGCACAACGCGAGCTCCAGCCGTCGGTGATCGCGTGATGCGCGGTCAGCAGCAGGCGGTGACGGTCGTCGGCAAGCGCAACCAGCGTCGCGCGCAGCAGCGGGCCGCGTGCGAGGTCGAACGGTTCGGCCGCATCGCGCTCGGCGAGACGCGCGGCTTGCGCGTCGCGTGCGGCGGGCGGTTGGTCGCGCAGGTCGACGTCGACGATCGACACCGGCAGATGCGCATGGATCCGTTGCATCACGACGCCGTCGTCGTTGTCGACGAGCGTCGTGCGCCATGCTTCGTGCCGGCCGATCACGTGATCGAGCGCGCACTGCAGCGCAGTGCGATCGAGCGTGCCGTCGATCGTCCAGTGCGCGGCGATGTGATACGCGGCGCTCGCGTCACGCGTTTGCGCGAGCACCCAGAAACGTTGCTGCGCGAGCGATGCGGCGCGATCGACGTGCGGCGCGTCCGCATTGGCCGCATTGGCCGTCATACGGCGCGCGGCAATCGCGGCCAGCGGTGCGCCGGTTTCGCGTTCCGCGCGATCGACCGCCTCGGCCAGTTCGAAGAGCGCCGGATCGGCGAACAGCGTATCGAGCCGCAGGTTCACGCGTTCTGCGGCGCGGATCGCGGCCTGCAGTTGCATCGCAGCGAGAGAATCCGCACCCAGCGCAAAGAAACGGTCGTCGCGCGACGGCGTGACGTCGAGGCCGAGCAGCGTCTGCCAGAGGCCGGCGAGCTGTTGTTCGGTCGGCGTGCGCGGTGCGTCGCCGCTACCTTGCGCGGTGTCGCGCGCGGCGGCAATCTTCTCGCGCAGCGCGGCACGGTCGATCTTGCCGTTCAGCGTGTACGGCAGCGCATCGCAACGCACGAACCGGTGCGGCTGCCATGCGGCCGGCAGTTGCGCGGCCACGTGCGCCTTGAGCGCGACATCGCCGGCTGCCGCGCGGAGGGCGACACACGCGATCAGCCGCGTCGGCCCGTTGCCGGTTTCCGCGACCACGGCCGCGTCCGCCACGGCCGGATGCGAACGCAGGCACGCAGCGATTTCAGCGGGCTCCACGCGCACGCCGCGCACCTGGACCTGGTCGTCGAGGCGGCCGAGATAGTCGAATGCGCCGTCGGCGCGCAGCCGTGCGAGGTCGCCGGTGCGATACACGCGCGCACCGGGGTCGCCATCGGCATCGGGAATGAAACGTTCGGCCGTCAGCGCCGGGCGGCCGTGATAGCCGCGCGCGACGCAGACACCGCCCAGCAACAGTTCGCCCACGCCATCGGCCTCGCCGCCGTCGACACGCGCGACGCGCGGGCCGATCACACGGCCGATCGGCAACGACGCATACGCGTCGCCGGCAGCCAGCACGGGCGTCTCGCCCGGCTCGACCGGCCACAGCATCGGCGAAATGACGGCCTCGGTCGGCCCGTAGCCGTTGATCAGGCGTACCGACGGGAACGTGCGGCGCACGAATTCGAACGCCTGCTGCGGCAGCGCTTCGCCGCCGAACGCGAGCACCCGCAGCGCCGGCGGCACGCCGTCGCGCGCGGCCACCGCCGCGAATTCGCGCAGGTACGCGGGCGGGAACGCGGCCACGTTGACCGATTCACCCACCATCAGCGCATGTGCAGCATCGGGCGCGAACGGCTGCGGCGGCGCCACGACGATGCTCGCGCCGGTCGCGAGCGGCGCCAGCCAGCACTCGTGTGCGGCGTCGAAATTGACCGACGCGAAATGCAGCAGGCGGTCGCCGGCCTCGATCGGCAGCGCAGCCGCGAGCGCGTCGCAGTGCGCGGCGAGCGGCCCGTGCTCGACGACGACGGCCTTCGGCGTGCCGGTCGAACCCGACGTATAGATCATGTAGGCGGCCGAACGCGGATGGACGGACACCGCTTCGTCATCGGCGGCAAGATCCTGCCCGTCCGCCGCTTCCGCTGCCCCTGCCACGTCGAACGCGTGTTCGAACGGCGCGCCGAGCGCCGCGCGGCCGGCCGCGTCGACGATCCCGTGCCGCAGATGCGCATCCTGGACGATCCAGTCGAGGCGCGCGGCCGGATGACGCGGATCGAGCGGCACGAATACGCCCCCCGCCTTCAGCACGGCCAGCAGCGCGACGAACAGCTCGCACGAGCGCTCGACGCACACGCCGACCCGCACTTCCGCGCCGACGCCGGCCGCGCGCAGTTGCCGGGCCAGCCGCGACGCCCGCGCGTCGAGCGCGCCGCGCGACAGGCGCAAGTCATTCTGGAAAGGGACCGCGATCGCGGGTGCGTCGGGCGCGATGCGCGCCAGTTCGCGGATTCGGTGATGCAGCGCAGTCGGGAAACTCGTCATGTGCGTGAAGTCCTTCGGTCCGGCCGCTTCGGCCAAGTCTCGGGGCCGCTTGGGGCGGCTTCACTGGTGTGACGAACGGCGCGGCCGATTTTTTACCGTTTTGTGCTCAAAGCGCGTGCGGAAACTTTTTTGAAGGGGTTGCTAAATATTTGCGCGGCCCGTTCGTCTATCAGGGAGGAAAGCCGGAACGGGCCCCGCCTCGCCCGCCGCTTTCGCGTCAGTTTTGCCGTTTCCGCGTTTTCGCTTGCCTTCCCTTTACCGACGTTGCCGATGACAGCCGCCCACGAGCCTTCTTCCCCGCCGTCCCTCGACGCCTCCCGCGCCCGCCCCGCGGCGCGCCTGATCCTCGCGCTGTTGCGCGAAAGCCGCGCGTCGCTCGCGCTGGCGCTCACCGCGTGCGTGCTGAACGGCGTCGCGAGCGTGCTGCTCGTCGCGACGCTGAACCGCGCGCTGTCGCAGCCGGGCGCGGCCGACGCGTCGCTCGCGTGGCGTTTCGCGCTGTGCGCGGTGATCGCGCTCGTCACGCGGATCGTGTCGGGCACGCTGTTTGCCCGCCTGTCGCAGGACACGATGGCGCGGCTGCGCATGCATCTCGCGCGGCGCGTCGGCGCGGCCGAGCTGCGCGACATCGAGCGGATCGGCGCGGCGCCCGTGCAGTCGGTGCTGACCGACGACGCCACCAACGTGTCGATGCTGTTCTTCGCGCTGCCGAACCTGGTCATGCACGGCTCGATCGTGTTCGGCTGCCTCGGCTATCTCGCGTGGCTGTCGTGGCCCGTGTGCCTGCTGGCGCTGGCCGCGATCATCGCCGGCTCGCTCGGCTACCACACCGGCGACCGCCGCGCGATCGCGTCGCTCGAAGCGGCCGGCCACGCGCAGGACCGCCTGTTCGGCTATCTCGGCTCGCTGTTTTCCGGCGCGAAGGAGCTGAAGCTGCACGATGAACGCGCACGCCAGTTCGTCGACGGCCAGCTCGGCGCCGCGATCGGCGAAGTGCGCGACCACCGCCGCCGCGCGTTCAGCGCGTACGCGGTCGGCGTCGGCTGGATCATCTTCCTGTTCTATGCGTTCCTCGGCATCGCGTCGTTCTGGCCGCAGCTCGGCGTGCATGCCGATCCGGCCGCGGCCGCCGGCTACGTCGTGGTGTTCCTGTTCATGCTCGTGCCGCTCGACGGGCTGCTGAACAACCTGCCGACCGTCAACGCGGCCCGCGTGTCGCTTACGCGGATCGAAGGCGTGATGGCCGAATTCGGCGCACTGCGCACGGTGCCGCCCGCAGCCGATGCACCCGACGTGCCGCCGGCCGGCGCCGTCACGCTGCGCGGCGTCACGCATGCGTACTTCCACGAACGCGACGAACGGATGTTCAGCATCGGGCCGATCAACCTGACGATCCAGCCGGGCGAGCTCGTGTTCATCGTCGGCGGCAACGGCAGCGGCAAGACGACGCTCGCGAAAGTGCTGACGGGCCTCTACGAGCCCGAGGAAGGCACGATCGAGGTCGACGGCCGCACGATCGGCTGGCGCGAGCGCGCCGCGTACCGGCAGCGCTTCAGCGCGGTGTTCAACGATTTCCACCTGTTCGATGCGCTGCTCGGCATCGTCGATCCCGACGATCCGTCCCGCGCACAGGCCGATGCGCGCGCGAACGCGCTCGTCGCGAAGCTCGCGCTCGATCACAAGGTGAAGGTGGTCGACGGCGCATTCTCGACCCGCGCGCTGTCGACCGGGCAGCGCAAGCGGCTCGCGCTCGTCGTCGCGTACCTGGAGGACCGGCCGTTCTACCTGTTCGACGAATGGGCGGCCGACCAGGATCCGTCGTTCAAGGCCGTGTTCTACGAGCAATTGCTGCCCGAGCTGCGCGCGCGCGGCAAGGCCGTGATCGTGATCACGCACGACGACCGCTACTTCGATCTCGCCGACCGCTTGTTGAAGCTCGACAACGGGCGCATCGTCAGCGACACGACGCCCGCGCGGTCGCGCGCGCAGGATGGCGTCGACGCGCTGAGCGCGTAACACGGCAGTCGAATGAAAACAATCGCCGACGCGCTGCAATGGCAGTGCGTCGGCGAGTTTCGTTTCAAAGGGAAATGCTTCGGGCGCGTGGGCGTTCACGACGAGTCAGGCCGGCCGCAATGCCGTGCCCGTCGAAGTCGACGCGGCGTCATCCGCCGATCGACCGCCGCACCCTCAGCGCACGGCCGGCAGCTTCAGCATCGTATCGGTCATCATGTCGGCCAGTTTCAGCGCCGACATCGGCCCGCCGAACCCCCAGATATTGCGTTCGATGAGCGCGATCCGGTGTTCCTTCATCGCGGGCACGAAGCGCCACACCGGCGAATCGAGTTTCGCGGACAGCGGCACGTCCATCCCCGATGCGGTCACGAACAGCACGGCCAGCTCGCGCTGCCTGAGCAAATCGGCCGACGTCACGTACAGCGTGCCTTCCCGCGTCGGCTTCTTCGGCCACGGATCGAGCCCGAGCGCCCGCGCGAGGCCCGCCGACGTGCTGTTGCCCGTATACGCCCAGTAGCGGTCGGGCAGGCCGAGATCCTGCAGCAGCGCGATGCGCTCGCCTTTTCTGCCCGCGGCCGCGAGCCGCGCCGCATTGCGCGCGATTCCCGCATCGAGTTGCGCATCGACCGCCTGCGCACGCGCGTCGCGCCCCGTCACCGCGCCGATCGTCCGGAAGATCTGCCGCATCCAGTCGAGCTGCGTGACCGGCACGCCGCCGTCCGACACGTTCGGGCTGAACTGGAACAGGATGGTCGGCGCGATCCGGTCGAGCGCATCGAAGATCGGCGCATGCCGGAAACCGACGCCGATGATCAGGTCGGGCTTGACCGCCGCGATCGCTTCGAGGCCCGGCTCCTGGCGCGAGCCGATGTCGGTCACGTGCGCGAGCCGGTCGCTTTGATAGCCGAGCCAGCCCGGATAGAACGCCGTATCGGCCATCCCGACCGGCACGATGTCGAGCGCGATCGCGCTTTCCGCGAACATGAAGTCGAGCGCGACCACGCGCTGCGGCCGCACCGGCATCGTCGCGCTCGCCTGCGACACGACCGGATTACCGGCCAGCGACACCGCGCCCGGCGCACGCACGCCCTGCGCGCGATGGGTATCGAGGGTCGCGGCGACGGCGCCGGACGATGCGGAAAGCGCGCCGCAGCACGCGGCACCGAGCACCGCGAGTGCGCCGAGCGCGTGCCGGCGGCCGGCATCCGTCACCGGATCGCGTCCTGCCCGGCCAGCGCCGCGTCGTCCATCGTCAGTAGCAGGGGGCAGCTTCCACACAGTTGCGTTTCTCCTGGAATTTCATAGCGCAGGCAGCACACCCGGCGCGCACGGAACGGCGTCGGCAGCAGCGCCGAGCGCGGCACGGCATCGCGCACGGGTACGCGCAGCGGGTTCGGTTCGCCGTGGACGCAGGCCGGGCCGAACAGCCAGTCCGCATCCCGGACGGGATCGGCGGCGCATGGCAGCGAACGATACGTATCGAGCAGATAGTCGAGCAGGTTGCCCGCGTTGCTCCACAGCACGCGCGGCGTGACGCGGCCCATCGCCGCGAGCAGGTCGATCGCCGCGCCGAGATGCGCAACGAGCCCCGCATAGCGCGGCGCCGGATCGTCGCACGGTTCGCCGAGCGCATCGTGCGCGAAGTACAGCGCGGCGGGCATCCCGTCGTCGAGCGCGACGAACGTGCGCTCGGGCGACATGTCGAGCGGCCGGCCGAGCGTCAGCGCGGCGACGACGCCGGCCGGCGCCGCGCGGCCGAAATAGTATTTGCTCCATTGCGACACCAGCGCGCGCGCATGCTGCGCCGGATCGCCGCCGTAATGGCCGACCATCGCGTCGAGCACGATGTCGCGGTGCGCAGGCAACGCGCTGACCGGCACGATGATGCGGCCCGGCGCGGGCGCGTCGTCGGGCATGCCGAGCCAGACGACGTCGAGGTGTTCGGCGAACGGTTCAGGCGCGAACGCGGAGAAACGCGTGGTGCGCGCGCCGTCGAACGACGGCGTCATCGCCCTGCGCGCCGGGCGCGGCGCCCCTCGAGGATCAGCAGCCCGAGCAGGTACGGCGCGCCGATCAGCGCGGTCAGCACGCCGGCCGGCACTTCGCGCGGCGCGACGACGGTGCGCGCGGCGAGATCCGCAACGCCAAGGATCAGCGCACCGCACGCGGCCGCGAGCCACAGCCGCGTACGATGCCGGCGCGCGCCGAGCATCGTCGCGACGTGCGGCGCCATCAGCCCGATGAAGCCGACCGGCCCGACCGCCGCGACGGCCGCGCACGCGGCAAGCGTCGCGATCGTCAGCGCGAGCGGCCGCAGCGCGGCCACCGGCAGGCCGAGCGCGGCTGCCTGGTCGTCGCCGAGCGCGAGCATGTCGAGCGGTTTCGCGAGCCACGCAAACACGGGCACCGCGAGCACGCACCACGGCAGCAGCATCGACACCTCGCCCCAGCTCCGGCCATAGGTACCGCCGACGAGCCACACGACGAAGCGTGCGGGCTGCACGCTTTCCTGCGTGATCAGCCATTGCGCGAGCGTGGTCCACAGCGCGCCGATCACGATACCCGTCAGCGCCACGGCGAGCGGCGCGTAGCGATGCCGGTGATTCAGCGCGAGCGTGATCGCGAGCGACAAACCACCGCCGATCAGCGCGGCGGCCGCGAGCGTCACGTGGCCCATCAGCGGCCACGTCGACAGCGCGAACAGCGTGACGAGCCCCGCGCCCTGCGTGACACCCAGCACTTCGGGGCCCGCGAGCGGATTACGCACGACGCTTTGCATCGCGACGCCGCTGACCGCCAGCAGCGCACCCGCGAGGAGCGCGCACAGCAGGCGCGGCATGCGCAGGTCGATCAGCATCCGCGCGAGCGCATCCTGGCCGGACAGCGCGGCGGACCAGCGCGCGATCGACAGCCACTCGGGGCCGGCCGACACGCCGACGAACACGACCAGCCCGCCTGCCACGACGAACAGCGCCGTGCGCAGCGGCCAGCCGAGCCGTTCGAGCCAGCCGACGAGCCGCGTCGAGCCGCCGCCCGCCGCGCGTTCGG
>NZ_JAAGPP010000161.1:0-18309 GCF_017104975.1 Burkholderia sp. Ac-20344 | reverse complement strand
CATTCGCGCAACCGGCCGCCCCCGCGGCGGCTTCCGGCCCGGCGGCCGCACCCGCGGCCCAATCCGCCGACGCGGCCCTGATCAAGCGCGGCGAATACCTCGCGCGGGCAGGCGACTGCATCGCGTGCCACACCGCGAGCGGCGGCAAGCCGTTCGCGGGCGGGCTGAAATTCGACACGCCGATCGGCGGGATCTACTCGACGAACATCACGCCGGACCCGAAAACGGGCCTGGGCGGCTGGACGGTCGAGGACTTCACGCGCGCGGTGCGCGAGGGCGTGCGCAAGAACGGCGACACGATGTATCCGGCCATGCCGTTCCCGTCCTACGCGCGCCTGACCGACGACGACATGAAGGCGCTGTACGCGTACTTCATGCACGGCGTCGCGCCGGTCGAGCACGAGAACCGCGCGGTCGACATCGTGTGGCCGCTGTCGATGCGCTGGCCGCTCGGGATCTGGCGCAAGATGTTCGCGCCCACACCGAAGCCGTTCGACGCAGCGTCGTACACCGATCCGGTGGTCGCGCGCGGCGCGTATCTCGTGCAGGGTCTCGGCCACTGCGGTGCGTGCCATACGCCGCGCGCGCCGACGATGCAGGAGCGCGGGCTGACCGACGCGGACGGCCCGGACTTCCTGGCCGGCGGCGCGGCGATCGACGGCTGGGTGCCGACGAGCCTGCGCGGCGAGCCGCGCACGGGCCTCGGCACGTGGAACGAAACCGAGATCGTGCAGTTCCTGAAGACGGGCCGCACGCTGCGCACGGCCGCGTTCGGCGGGATGACGGACGTGGTCGGCCACAGCATGCAGCACATGACCGACGACGACCTGAATGCGATCGCGCGCTACCTGAAGACACTGCCGCCGCGCGTGCAGGGCGAGCAGCCGCACGTGTACGACGCGGCCGCCGCGAAGGCCCTGCAGACCGGCGACGCGAGCAAGCCGGGCGCGGCCGTCTATCGCGACAACTGCATGGCCTGCCACCGCAGCGACGGCCACGGCTACACGCGCGTGTTCCCGGCGCTCGCCGGCAACCCGGTCGTGCAGGGCGACGATCCGACTTCGCTGATCCACGTCGTGCTGGAAGGCAGTGCGCTGCAGGGCACGCGCACCGCGCCGTCGACCTTCATGATGCCGCCGTTCGGCTGGCGCCTGTCGGACCAGGAAGTCGCGGACGTGTCCAACTTCGTCCGCACGAGCTGGGGCAACACGGGCGCGCCGGTGACGGCCGCGCAGGTCGCGAAGGTGCGCAAGAGCGTGCCGTCGACGCGGCCCGAACCGCCGCCGGGCGCGCGATTCCCGCAAGCGTCGCGCTGACGGGGCAGCGGGGCGCCGGCCCCGCCTGTCCAATGTCCTCCAAGGCGCCGCCGCACCCGCGCGGCGCCTTTTGCTTCGCCGGGGTTGCACCCCGCAAAGGCGCGCCACCGCGTGAAATTTTCGCGGTGGCGCGCCATTTTTCCGCCTCATCCCTTATCCTTTCGTTCTTGAACCTTACTAAATAGTTACAAGAACTCGGGAGGGGGGATGCCTCATGATGTCAGCCTGATTGCGTTGCTCGCGGCCGGTTTCGGTCTCGCGATGGTCTTCGGTTACTTCGCGTCGCTGCTGAAAATGCCGCCGCTCGTCGGCTACCTGCTTGCGGGGATCGTGATCGGCCCCGGTACACCCGGCTTCGTCGGCGACCTGTCGCTCGCGCAGCAGCTCGCCGAAGTCGGCGTGATGCTGCTGATGTTCGGCGTCGGCCTGCATTTCTCGCTCGGCGATCTGCTCGCGGTGCGCAAGATCGCGCTGCCGGGCGCAATCGTCCAGATTACGGTGGCCACGCTGCTCGGCGGCGGGCTCGCGCTCACCTGGGGCTGGAACGTCGGTGCGGCGCTCGTGTTCGGGCTCGCGCTGTCGGTCGCGAGCACGGTCGTGCTGATGCGCGCGCTGGAAGGGCGCGGGCTCGTCGAGACGGTCAACGGGCGAATCGCGGTCGGCTGGCTCGTCGTCGAGGATCTCGTGATGGTGCTCGTGCTGGTGCTGCTGCCGCCCGTCGCGGGGCTGCTCGGCGGCACGCCGCCCGGCGACGCGCACGCAGCCGGCGGCAGCGTGTGGGGCACGCTCGGTGTCACGATGCTGAAGGTCGCGGCGTTCATCGCATTGATGCTGGTGGTCGGCAAGCGCGTGTTTCCGCGCATTCTGTGGCTCGTCGCGCGCACGGGCTCGCGCGAGCTGTTCACGCTGTGCATGATCGCGGCCGCGGTCGGCATCGCGTTCGGCGCGGCGAAGCTGTTCGACGTGTCGTTCGCGCTCGGCGCGTTCTTCGCCGGGATGATGATGCGCGAGTCGGAATTCAGCCGGCGCGCGGCCGACGAGACGCTGCCGCTGCGCGATGCGTTCTCGGTGCTGTTCTTCATTTCGGTCGGGATGCTGTTCGACCCGAAGATCCTGCTCGCGGAGCCGCTGCACGTGATCGAGGTCGCGGCGATCGTGGTGATCGGCAAGACGCTCGCGGCGGTCGCGCTCGTGATCGCGTTCCGCTATCCGCTGAACACCGCGCTGACGGTCGGCGCGGGCCTCGCGCAGATCGGCGAATTCTCGTTCATCCTCGCGGGGCTCGGCCGCGCGCTCGGGCTGCTGTCGGCCGAGGGGCAGAGCCTGATTCTGGCGGTCGCGCTGATCTCGATCGCGATGAACACACTGCTGTTCACGATGATCGATCCGGCGCTCGCGTGGATCCGCAAGCATTCGGCGTTCGCGCGCAAGCTCGAGGCCCGCGACGATCCGCTCGCTGCGCTGCCGATGTCGACGCCGCAGACGCACCTGACCGGGCAGGTCGTGATCGTCGGCTACGGCAAGGTCGGCACGCGGATCGCGCATGCACTGGACGAGCGCGGCATCGCGTATGTCGTCGTCGAGCAGAACCGCGAGCTCGTCGAGAAGCTGCGCGAGGACGGCATCGCGGCCGTGTCGGGCGATGCGATCGAGCCGATCGTGCTCGTGCAGGCCCATATCGCCCGCGCCGGGATGCTGGTCGTCACGCTGCCCGACGTGTTCGACGTGCGGCAGATCGTCGAGATCTCGCGCACGCTGAACCCGGCGCTCGAGGTCGTGCTGTGCACGAACAGCGGCGACGAGGCCGCGCTGCTGTCGAACGAGGGCATCGGCACCGTGTTCATGGGCGAGACCGAACTCGCACGCGGGATGACCGAGCATGTGCTCGGCAGGATGGCGAAGCCGGTCGCGGCGGCTTCGCATTGACGGCGCGCGGCATCGCGCCGCGCACCGGGCAGGGCGCGGCGGCCCGGGCGGCCGCCGGCCTGGCATCTATCTTCACGCTCAGGAGAACGTCTCGAGCGTCGGTTCCTGCGCCATCACGCGGTTGCCGGCCAGCAGGCCGCCGTCCACCGGTAGCGCGACGCTCGCGGTGGCCAGCACGCGCATCTTCCAGTGGAATCGCATGCGTCTCTCCCCGTCGTGATAGACGGGCGCCGCAGGCAAGGCCGCCTGCAGCGCGCAAAAATTGTCGGAGGACGCGACCGGAACGCTCAAATAATGCGTGGCGTTCCTGGCGCGTGGGATAAGGCGGGGCGATGAGGGAGCCGGCGACTCGCATGCGGCGTCGCCCGCGCGGGTTCTTCAGCTTGCGGCGGCAGTCTTCGTCGGCGCGGCCGTGCCGGATTGCGCGGCCGTCTTGAGCGGTGTCGGCGGCTTCTGCGACGCAGCCGTTCTGGCCGGGGCCGCCGTCTTAGGCCCCGCCACCGTCTTCTGCGGTGCGGCCGCCTTCGCCGGCGCATTCTTGTCCGGTTCGACCGGCGCGTCGGGCGGCACGCCGAGCAACTGCAGCGAGCCGCTCGTGACCGACGCGAACACCGGGCCGGCCACCGTGCCGCCGTAGTAGCCCTTGCCGCGCGGTTCGTCGATCATCACCGCGACGATCAGGCGCGGGTTGCTCATCGGCGCCATCCCTGCGAACAGTGCGCGGTACTTGCCCTTCGCATAGGTCGCGCCGATCTGCTTGCGCGCGGTGCCCGTCTTGCCGCCGATCCGGTAACCGTCGACGCGCGCACGGCGCCCCGTGCCGCCTTCGCCGACCGCCATCTCGAGCATCGACCGGATCGACGCGGCCGTTTGCGGCGACGTCACGCGGTGGCCGCGATGCGCGTCGATCGTCTGCTGGTCGGTGCCGTTCTTCAGCAGCGACACCGGGTGCAGCGTGCCGTCGCCCGCATAGGCCGTGTAGGTCTGCGCGATCTGCAGCAGCGACATCGACAGGCCGTAGCCGTACGCCATCGTCGCCTGCTCGATCGGTCGCCAGCGCTTGTAGCCGCGCAGCCGGCCCGACGCGACGCCCGGGAACGTCAGTTCCGGCGCGCGGCCGATTCCGTATTCCTGGTACTTGTTCCAGATCGTTTCGGCGGGCAGGTTCAGCGCGAGCTTCGCGAGCGCGACGTTGCTCGACTTCTGCAGCGCCTGCGATACCGTCAGCGAGCCGTGATTGGACGTGTCGTGGATCACGGCCGGGCCGATCTTGTAGGTGCCCGGCGACGTGTTGATGATCGTGTTCGGCGTGACCTTGCGCTCGTCGATCGACAGCGCGACGACGAGCGGCTTGATCGTCGAACCCGGTTCGAAGGTGTCGATCACCGCACGGTTGCGCAGCTGCTGGCCGGTGAGGCGTGCACGGTCGTTCGGGTCGAAGGTCGGGTAGTTCGCCAGCGCGAGGATCTCGCCGTTCTGCGCGTCGAGCACCACGACGCTGCCGGCCACCGCGTTGTTCTCGACCACGGCCGCCTTGAGCTGGCTGAACGCGAGCTGCTGGATGCGGCGGTCGATCGTCAGCTCGATCGTCGCGCCGTGCTGCGCCGGAACGAGCGGGCGCGTGTCTGACACGATGCGGCCGAGCCGGTCGCGGATCACCTCGCGCTGCCCGGACGTGCCCGACAGGCGTGCATTCGCCGCGAGCTCGACGCCTTCCTGGCCCCTGTCCTCGACGTTCGTGAAGCCGACCACGTGCGCGGCCGATTCGCCTTCCGGGTAGAAGCGCTTCGAATCGGCGATCTGCGTGATGCCGTCGATCGCGAGCTTGTCGAGCCTGCCCGCGGTGTCCGCGTCGACCTGCCGCTTGAGCAGCACGAACGTCTTGTCATTGCCGAGGCGCCGCTTGACCTCGACGAGCGGCATGTCGAGCAGCTTCGAAATTTGCGGGTAATCGGTGTCGGAGACCTGTTTCGGGTTCGCCCAGATTTCATAGGTCGACAGGCTGACTGCGAGCATCGCGCCGTTGCGGTCGACGATGCGCCCGCGCATCGCGTCGAGTTCGATCGTGCGCTGGTAGCGTTTCTGGCCCTGGCCGACGTAGAACGCCTTGTTCGCGACCTGCACCCAGAAGGCGCGGCCGATCAGCGCGGCGAACGCGAGGAACACGAGGATCACGAGCAGCTTCGAGCGCCACATCGGCAGGCGCGACGCGAGCATCGGGTTCTTGGTCGCGGCCGCATACGGATCGGCGGGGTGGGTCTTCTTTTTCACGCTCATGCAATGGCCGGGTCGGGCCGCCGAAGGGCGGCTGGTCAGTCTGAATAATGCGATTGTAATAAATGAGTAAACGCCGTGTGGGGAAAGTATGTTCCGGCCCCGTGAAAAAGCAGGCATTGGCCGTCCGACATAGGGCGGAAAGGGAAGGAAAGGCAGGGCGGGAGCGGAACTTCACTGACGCGCAGGCGATGAACGGCGAGCGCGCCGCCGAGTGTCGATCCGGAATCGCGATCCTGGTTACGGCCGATACCGACCGACCACGGTATGCGATCAATTGCCCGGTTTGCGATTATTTCTTTAAACTGGAAAATGAAAAGCGCCCCGAAATGGGGCGCCGTTAATGCTGAATATCGAAATGAATATCGCTGAAACCGGAATAAACCCGAAAACCGCAGACGAATTACATCGATAATTTCTATCGGGCGACGGAAATGAATTCCCGGTATTCCGGCTCGGTCGTGCAGCGATCGACGGCCTGCAGCCGCCACGCGCCGGGATGATTGCCGGCGAGCACCGCGGGACCCTGTTCGCGTTGCGTCGCATCGAACGACAGACCCTTCAACTGGCACACGGCATTCCCGCCGTCGGCCGCACAGAGCGCCATTGCGCCCTCGACATCGCGGACCTTGCCCCAGGTCGGAAGATCCATGCCCTGATGTGCCTCGCGCGACCACAGCCCCTCGTCGGTATCGACCCACAGCACCGCGAAGGAATTCCGAGTTGCCGATTCGCTGCCATTAATACGAATGGTGAGGCGCATTGTGATCGTCTCCTGAAAAAATGACACATTCGACCGTTTTGACTTGAACAGTCTAGATAGACTGGTGTGAAACGCAAGTGATAAAGCGCAATAAATCCGTATTGAGTTCATTGCAGTTTCAGATGGAACGACGTCAGACGATTAATGGTTATTCCGGCGGCGTGCGCGCAAACGCACGCGCACCGGCGATCGCCGTGCCGATGGGTGCCGGGTCGATATTCGAGACATGGGATGACATGGCCGCGAGGCGCGTCGATCTGTCGCGTCCGACCAGCCGCGGAAACCCGGCCGACCCAGGCAGCACCGCACCGCCGGAAGGCCGCCCGACCGGATGCGGCGGCGTTTTGACGGCGCGCCCGGTACGACAGACTCCGACAATCGCACACAAATCGGCACACTTTCACGAAACTTTCGGGACAGACTTGCCTGCGGTCGGGCCCCACACTGGGATCTTCCCGATCCAGTGCCGCGGACGCCCGCCCTCGGCGGTTGCCGCCGCCTCGTGCCAGAGACGCGATCGACGCGATCGCGGGCCGCACGCCCGATCGGGACTGCCGGGGCGCGCGTCAGGCCCCGGCCCGGCCGGTGAGCCGTGCGCAGCCCGCAACCGCGGGCGTCGCGCCGCCCGGCCGACTCTTCGAAGGAGACTATCGTGCTGATCTGGAAAACCGCGTTGTCGCTCAACTGGCGGACGAGCCTCGTGTCGCCGGCCAGCGCACCGGTCGCGGCGGCGAACGTCGGGCGGCTGGTGCTGACCGGCGCAACCGGCTTCATCGGCAGTACCGTACTGACGGCGCTCGTCAATGCGGGGCTGCTCGACCGCATCGTCTGCGTCGTGCGCGCGCAGGATCGCGGCCACGCCGTCGCGCGGCTGCGCGAAGCGGCGCTGCGCGCGGGGCTGGCGCCGTACTGGGCGTCGCGCCTGACCGATGCGAACGTGATCGTCGGTGCGCTCGGTGACGTGTGGCAGGGCGCCGACGCGCCGCGCCTTGCCGCCGCGACGCACGTGATTCACTGCGCAGGTCATGCGTCGCCGGCCGACGGCGCGCATCTGCGGGCCGACATCGCCGATGCGGTGCGCTTCGCCGAACGCTTCGCACGGGCGCCGCGCCTGCAGCGCTTCGTATATGTCGGCACGGCCTACGCGCATGCGGGCCGCGGCGGGATCGTGCAGGAAGAGGCCGCGGGCGACGCGGCGAACGACGTCGCGCGCGACGAAGAAGGTCTGCCGGGCGCGGTGCTCGCGGCGGACTACCTGCACGCGAAGGCGGAGACCGAGCAGCGCCTGCGCGCGCTCGGGTTGCCGCTCGCCGTGGTGCGGCCGTCGCATGTGGTCGGCCACACGGTGCTCGGGACGCGGCCCGCGCCGAATTCGTTCTGGATGTTCCGGCTGGCGCATGCCGCGCGCCGCTTCACCGCGCGACCGATGACGCGCATCGACATCGTGTCGGTGGACGACGTGGCGCGCGCGACGATGCTGCTGGCCGTCAAGCCGACGCTCGCGCACGACCTGTATCACGTGTCGGCCGGCGACGAGGCGCCGCAGGTCGCGCAGATCGTGCGTGCGATGGACGAGGCGGCCGGGATGACGGGCGCGCCGCGCTACGCGGCGTGTGCGCCGGCCGAGTTGCCGCTCGTGGTGCGCGATGTGCTCGGGCGGACCGATCCGGCACTCGAGCGCGTGATCGGCCGGGCGCTGCAGCGCTGCGGGGAGTTCGCGACGGTCGATCGCGTGTTCGACAACCGCCGCGTGCGCGACGAAATCGAATTCGAGCCGTTGCCGTTCATCGATTACGTCGAGGAATGCATGCGCACGTCGCGCGGCGTTGCCGTGACCGAGCTGATGCGCGGCGCGGTGCACTGATCGCCCGCGCCGCACCGGTGCCCGTTCCCGCGGCTGGCGGGAACGGGCACCGTCATCACGTGTTGCCGCCGAGCTCGATGAGCCGGTCGAGCGCGCGATAGATGTCTTCGAGGCCGTCCTGGCCGAACCGCGACTCGAGCTGCCGATATTGCTCGTCGATCCGCGGACCGATTTCCGTGACCAGTTTCCGGCTTTGCGGCGTCAGGCTGACCAGCAGCCGGCGCTGATCTTCCTGCGCGCGCGTGCGCGTGATCAGGCCGTCGCGCTCCATCCGTTCCAGCACGCCCGTGAGGCTCGGGCTCAGGATGCAGCAGCGTCGTGCGATCTGTCCCGCTTCTAGCGCGTGCGCCGGTTCGCCGTCGAGCACGCGGATGATCCGCCATTGCTGTTCGGTCAGCGCGAATTCCTTGAGAATGGGGCGAAACAGGCCCATCAGCGTTTCGCGGGCCTCGAGCAGCAGCATGGCCAGATTGCGATGGTCGAGCGTACGGTTCATCGGGGTGGGCAGTGGACGGGGACGCATCAATCTTAACAGCCGCAGGTAGTGAATTTCGCATATCAGGGTAATCGAGGTTGCCAGCGCCCGATTGTTTACTTAAGATATTAACTATTGACGATGCGCCGCGACGCGCGGCAGGGGAATGACGCATGGAGCTGTCTTGCACGACCGCCGCGGCGCCGCCGTTGCCGGTCGCCATCGGTACCGTCTACGGGGCGCTGCTCAACGAGCGTGCGGCGCTCGACGCGCTTGGCGATGCCGTGAACGCACCGCCTTACGGCCGCCCGCCGCAGGCGCCGATCCTGTACATCAAGCCCGCCAACACGCATGCGGCCGACGGCGCGGCCGTCGTCGTGCCGGCCGGCGTCGATTCGCTGGAGATCGGCGCGTCGGTGGCCGTGGTGTTTTCGCGCCGCGCGACCCGCGTGCCGGCCGAACGGGCGCTCGACTACGTGCACGGCTTCACGCTCGCGAGCGACGTGTCGGTGCCGCATCCCGATTACTACCGTCCGGCCGTGCGCTTCAAGTGCCGAGACGGCTTCTGCCCGCTGGGCCCGGCCATCGTGCCGGCCGCCGCGCTGGGCGATGTCGACGCGATCGGCCTGACCGTGCGGATCGACGGCGAGGTGGCCGTGTCCGCGTCGACGGCCACGCTGATTCGCCCGGTGCGTGAGCTGATCGCCGGCGTGACGGCCTTCATGTCGTTCGACGCGGGCGACGTGCTGTTGCTCGGCGTCGCGGGCGGCGCACCGCGCGCCCGCGCGGGCAGCACGATCGAGATCGCCGCCGACGGCCTCGGCACGTTGCGGCACACGCTGATTGCGGAGCAAGCACGATGAAGACGGCGCGCGTGATCTACAACGGTGCACTGCATGCGGCCGAACCGGCCGGCGACGGCACGATCCGCCTCGATACGGGGCGCGTCGTTGCCGAGGACGTGGTTGCATGGCTGCCGCCCGTCGCGCCGCGCACGACGTTCGCGCTCGGCCTCAACTACGCCGACCACGCGAAGGAACTCGCGTTCAAGGCGCCGAGCGAGCCGCTCATTTTTCTGAAGGGGCCGAACACGTTCATCGGCCACCGGTCGCTCACCGTGCGCCCGGCGGATGCCACCCACATGCATTACGAGTGCGAGCTGGCCGTCGTGATCGGCCGGCCCGCGCGCAACGTGAGCCGCGCGCAGGCGCTCGACTACGTGGCCGGCTATACGGTCGCGAACGACTACGCGATCCGCGACTATCTCGAGAACTACTACCGTCCGAACCTGCGCGTGAAGAACCGCGACACCTGCACGCCGCTCGGGCCGTGGTTCGTCAGCCGCGACGAGATCGGCGATGCGGGCGACCTGACGCTGCGCACGACGGTGAACGGCCAGGAGACGCAGCGCGGCAGCACGCGCGACATGATCTTCGACGTACCGGCGTTGATCGAGCACATCAGCGGCTTCATGACGCTCTCGCCGGGCGACCTGATCCTGACCGGCACGCCCGAGGGGCTGGCCGATACGAAGCCGGGCGACGAGGTCGTGACCGAGATCGAAGGGATTGGCCGGCTCGTGAACACGATCGTCGGCGAAGCAGACTACTATCGCGCCGGCTGAGCCCGTCGCCCAAGGAGAGAGCATGACCATCAAGCACTGGATCGGCGGCCGCGAAGTGGAGAGCCGCGAGACCTTCACGACGCTGAATCCCGCGACGGGCGATGTCATCACCGACGTCGCATCGGGCGGCGAGGCCGAAGTCGACGCGGCCGTGCGCGCCGCGAAGGACGCCTTCCCGAAATGGGCGAACACACCCGCCAAGGAGCGAGCGAAGCTGATGCGCAAGCTCGGCGAGCTGATCGAGAAGAACGTGCCGATGCTCGCGGCACTGGAGACGCAGGACACCGGCCTGCCGATCGCGCAGACGAGCAAGCAGCTGATTCCGCGCGCGTCCGAGAATTTCAACTTTTTCGCGGAAGTGTGCGTGCAGATGAACGGCCGCACTTATCCGGTCGACGACCAGATGCTGAACTACACGCTGTACCAGCCGGTCGGCGTGTGCGCGCTGGTGTCGCCGTGGAACGTGCCGTTCATGACGGCGACGTGGAAGACGGCGCCGTGCCTCGCGCTCGGCAACACGGCCGTGCTGAAGATGTCGGAGCTGTCGCCGCTGACGGCCGACCAGCTTGGCCGCCTCGCGCTCGAAGCCGGCATTCCGCCGGGCGTGCTGAACGTCGTGCAGGGCTATGGCGCGACGGCCGGCGATGCGCTGGTGCGCCATCCGGACGTGCGGGCGGTGTCGTTCACCGGTGGCACGGTGACCGGCAAGCGGATCATGGAACGCGCGGGCCTGAAGAAGTATTCGATGGAGCTCGGCGGCAAGTCGCCGGTGCTGATCTTCGACGATGCCGATTTCGACCGCGCGCTCGATGCGTCGCTGTTCACGATCTTCTCGATCAACGGCGAACGCTGCACGGCCGGCTCGCGGATCTTCGTGCAGCGCACGATCTACGACCGCTTCGTGCAGGAATTCGCGCGCCGCGCGAACAACCTGGTGGTCGGCGATCCGTCCGATCCGGCCACGAATCTCGGCGCGATGATCACGCGCCAGCACTGGGAGAAGGTAACGGGCTATATCCGCATTGGCGAGCAGGAAGGCGCGCGCGTGGTCGCGGGCGGCGCGGACAAGCCGGCCGGCTTGCCCGACCATCTGCGCAACGGCAACTTCGTGCGGCCGACCGTGTTGGCCGACGTCGACAACCGGATGCGCGTCGCGCAGGAAGAGATCTTCGGGCCGGTCGCGTGCCTGATCCCGTTCGAGGACGAGGAAGAAGGGCTGCGGCTCGCGAACGATACCGCCTACGGGCTCGCGTCGTACATCTGGACCCAGGACGTCGGCAAGGTGCATCGTCTCGCGCGCGGTATCGAGGCCGGGATGGTGTTCGTGAACAGCCAGAACGTGCGCGACCTGCGCCAGCCGTTCGGCGGCGTGAAGGAGTCGGGCACCGGACGCGAGGGCGGCGAGTACAGCTTCGAGGTGTTCGCCGAAATCAAGAACGTGTGCATCTCGATGGGTTCGCATCACATTCCCCGCTGGGGCGTGTAACGGCGCGGGTCGTTGCTGCGCCGCAAGAACGAACGATACGGAGACTCAACGATGGGCAAACTGTCCCTCGCCGCGAAAATCACGCACGTGCCGTCGATGTACCTGTCGGAAATGCCCGGCAGGCATCACGGCTGCCGCGAGGCGGCGATCCGCGGCCATCAACTGATCGGCGAGCGCTGCCGCGCGCTCGGCGTCGACACGATCGTCGTGTCGGACGTGCACTGGCTCGTGAACGCCGGCTATCACGTGAACTGCAATGCGAAGTTCGCGGGCACGTACACGAGCAACGAGCTGCCGCACTTCATCCGCGACATGCAGTACGCGTATCCGGGCAATCCGGCGCTCGGCCGGCTGATCGCCGAAACGGCGACGGCGCGCGGGATCGCGACGCGCGCGCACGAGATCGACAGCCTCGAACTCGAATACGGCACGCTCGTGCCGATGCGCTACATGAACGCCGACCAGCACTTCAAGGTCGTGTCGATCGCCGGCTGGTGCATGTGGCATCAGCTCGACGAAAGCCGGCGCTTCGGCGAGGCGCTGCTCGAAGCGATCGAGAAGAGCGATTCGAACGTCGCGTTTCTCGCGAGCGGGTCGCTGTCGCACCGCTTCAACGACAACGGCAGCCCCGAGGAATCGATCCACCAGATCAGCCGCGAATTCTTCCGGCAGGTCGACCTGCGCGTGGTCGAGCTGTGGAAGCAGGGCGATTTCAAGACCTTCTGCGCGATGCTGCCCGAGTACAACACGCATTGCCACGGCGAAGGCGGGATGCACGACACGGCGATGCTGCTCGGCTTGCTCGGCTGGGATCGCTACGACAAACCCGTCGAGATCGTCACCGACTATTTCGCAAGTTCGGGAACCGGGCAGATCAATGCGATCTTTCCGTTGTCCTGAACGCTGCGCCACGCATTCGACAGGAGACCAGCCATGCCACATATCGTCGTCGAATACACCGCGAACATCCGCGACGACGCGCGCATTCCCACGCTGCTGCGCACGATCAACGCCACGCTGATCGCGCAGGGCGGCGTGTTCCCGACGGGCGGCATCCGCTCGCGTGCGCTTGAACTGCAGGACTACTGCGTGGCTGACGGAACCGGAGACGACGCGTTCGTCCACGTGACGCTCAAGATCGGCTCGGGCCGCACCGACGAGCAGAAAAAGGCCGCGTGCGACGCGCTGTTCGACGCGATCAAGGCGCATTTCGCGGAACTGTACGCGAAACGCTACCTCGCGCTGTCGATGGAACTGACCGAGTTCAGCGAAAGCGGCTCGTACAAGCACAACAACATCCACGCCCGCTACAAGCGGGCCGGCTGAACCCCATTCCCGATCCGACCATGCTCGAACCCGCCATCATCGACCAGCTCGCACAGCGTCTGCACGACGCCGAGCGCGAGCGCAAGCAGATCCGCCAGATCTCGCTCGACCATCCCGACATCACGATCGACGACGCGTATGCGATCCAGCGTACGTGGGTGGCCCTCAAGCTCGCGGAAGGCCGCACATTGAAGGGCCACAAGATCGGTCTCACGTCGAAGGCGATGCAGAACACGTCGCAGATCGACGAGCCCGACTACGGCGCGCTGCTCGACGACATGTTCTTCGCCGACGGCGGCACGATTCCCACCGGCCGCTTCATCGTGCCGCGCGTCGAGGTCGAGCTCGCGTTCGTGCTCGGCAAGCGGCTGACCGGCCCGGACTGCACGATCTTCGACGTGTACGACGCAGTCGACTACGTGGTGCCGGCGCTCGAGATCATCGACGCGCGCAGCCAGTCGATCGACCCCGACACGAAGCGGCCGCGCAAGGTGTTCGACACGATCGCGGACAACGCGGCGAACGCGGGCGTCGTGATCGGCGGCCGGCCCGTGAAGCCGCAGGACGTCGACCTGCGCTGGGTCGCGGCGATCATGTCGCGCAACGGCGTGGTCGAGGAAACGGGCGTCGCGGCCGGCGTACTGAACCATCCGGCGAACGGCGTCGCGTGGCTCGCGAACCGCCTGGCGCGCTTCGACGTCGCGCTGGAGCCGGGGCAGATCGTGCTCGGCGGTTCGTTCACGCGGCCGTGCGCGGCCCGGCCGGGCGACACGTTCAGCGTCGACTACGGCCCGCTCGGGACGATCCAGTGCTACTTCGAATGAGGTGAGCGAACGATGCGGATTCCTTCGAATGTCTTCAAGGCCGCGCTTGCGCGCGGGGACGCGCAGGTCGGGCTGTGGCTCGGGCTCGCGAATCCGTACAGCGCCGAAGTGGTCGCGGGCGCCGGATTCGACTGGCTGCTGATCGACGGCGAGCATGCGCCGAACACGGTGCCGACGATCCTCGCGCAACTGCAGGCGATCGCGCCTTATCCGTCGCATCCGGTCGTGCGCGTACCGTGGAACGACCCGGTGATCGTCAAGCAGGTGCTCGACCTTGGGGCGCAGACGTTGCTCGTGCCGATGGTGCAGAGCGCAGACGAGGCGCGCGCGGCGGTGGCGGCGACGCGTTATCCGCCGCACGGGATTCGCGGTGTCGGCAGTGCGCTGGCGCGTGCGTCGCGGTGGAATCGTGTTGGCGATTACCTGCATCGGGCGAACGACGAGATGGCCGTGCTCGTGCAGGTCGAGACGCGGGCGGGGCTCGATGCGATCGATGCGATTGCGCGGGTCGAAGGTGTCGACGGCGTGTTCATCGGGCCGGCGGATCTCGCGGCCGATCTCGGGCATCTCGGCAATCCGGGGCACCCGGACGTGCAGGCCGCGATCGACGGCGCGATCCGGACGATCAAGGCGGCCGGCAACGCGCCGGGCATTCTGAGCGCGGAGGAGGCGGCCGCGCGGCGCTATCTGGAAGCGGGGGCGTTGTTCGTCGCGGTCGGTGTGGATACGACGCTGCTGGCGAGAAGTGCGGAGCGGTTGGCGGGGCAGTTCAATGGGAAGGGGGGCGAGGCCGTGAAGAAGGGAGACGGGACGTATTGACGAATCGGGAGCGGCGGGCGGTTTCCGGCCGCCCTCCGCGGTGACGGCTTCATACCTGCCGATGCGTGACACCTATCTCTCGCGGTGCCGCCCATCCTCCAAATACCTCCCCGGCGTCGTCCCCAATGCCCGCCGGAACATGTCGATGAACGCGCTCACATTGTCGTACCCGAGATCGAGCGCGATCGTCGTCACCGGCACGCCGTCGGCAATGCTCTCCAGCGCCCGCAGCAGCCTTGCCTGCTGACGCCACTGCGCGAACGTCAGCCCCGTCTCCGCAACGAAGCGACGGCTCATCGTCCGCGCGCTGATGCCGGCCCATTCGGCCCATTCCTCCAGCCGCCGGTTGTCCGCGAGATCGGTGGCCAGCGCATCGGTGATCCGTACGAGCCGCGGATCCTGCGGCCGCACCAGCCCCAGCGCCTCGACCTCCGACGATGCGATTTCATCGAGGATCACGTCGGCGATCCGCGTCTGCGCGGCATCCAGTTCCGCATCCCCCCAGCTCGCCGCGCGCTGGACGGCTTCGCGCAGCAGCGGCGTCGTGCGGATCGCGCGCGGGGTATCCGGCAGCGCCGCGCAGCGCGCTTCGGCGATGAATGCCGACCAGCCGGAAATCGGCCCGAACGAGCGCAGCGAATGCCGGCAATGCGGCGGAATCCAGATCGCATGGATCGCCGGCACGACCCAGTCCTGGTCGTCGAGGCCGATCGTCAGCAGCCCGCTCAGCGCGCCCACGAGCTGCCCGCGCGCATGCGAGTGGGGTGGCGTCACGCGCGGGTCGCGTTGCGACAGGACGGCAGCGACGACGAACGGGCCGTCGTCGGACGTGACGAATCGGGCGGGCAGGAGTGGATCGGACATGGCCGGATATCGGTATCGAATGGCTGTTATACCGGAGATCGGCCGGATTGGCACGCCTACACTGCGTCCATCGATGACAACCGGAGTACGACACGATGCGAGCCGAACAGATGCTTCCCGACCATGCCGACCGGATCGAGACCGGCGGAACGACGATCCGCAAGGGCACCGTCGGCGCGTTCCTGGTCAACGCGCGGGTGCTGATCGACCCGAACGCTGCGCCGGCCGACCGGGCGCGCGCGGAAGCCGACACGATCGATGCATTGCCCGCGTTGCGCGCGCTTGGGCTGTTCGACGTGCTGGACGTACGCGATCCCGCGCTGCGCGCGTGGCTCGACGCACGCTGACGCGCGGCGGAACGGTCGATCGAGATCCCCGATTCAAGGAGTCGCCATGAAAGCAGCAGTCGTGACGGGCGCCGGCGAGCGCCCCGTCCATATGGAATTCGAAGCACCGCGTGCGATGCCGGGCCACCGCCTGATCGACGTGACGGCATCCGCGTTGAGCCGGATCGCGCAGGCGCGTGCGTCCGGTACGCATTACTCGTCGGACGGGCGTTATCCGTTCGTTGTCGGCGTCGACGGCGTGGGCCGCTTCGACGACGGGCAGCGCGTCTATTTCTTCGGCGCACCCGCACCGTTCGGTGCGATGGCCGAGCGCACGGTCGTGCCCGATACGCGGTGCGTGCCGCTGCCCGACGCGATCGACGACGTCACGGCCGCGGCGATCGCGATTCCCGGGATGTCGTCGTGGGCCGCGCTGACCGAGCGGGCGCGGCTCGTGGCGGGCGAGACGGTGCTCGTCAATGGCGCGACGGGGACGTCGGGGCGGCTGGCGGTGCGGATCGCGAAGCATCTCGGCGCCGCGAAGGTGATCGCGACCGGCCGCAACGCGGCCGCGCTGCAGGCATTGCTCGGCGCGGGCGCGGATGCCGTCGTGTCGCTGCAGCAGGACGACGCGCATCTGGCGCGTGCGCTCGAGCCGCATTTCCGCGCGGGCGTGGACGTCGTGCTCGACTATCTGTGGGGAAGCAGCGCACAGACGCTGCTGGTTGCCGCCGCGAAGGCAACGCCCGATGGCCGCCGGCTGCGTTTCGTGCAGATCGGCTCGATCGGCGGTGCGGACGTGCTGTTGCCCGGCGCGGTGCTGCGGGCGACGGCGATCGAGCTGATGGGCAGCGGTCTTGGCAGTGTGTCGTTGCCACGCCTGCTGGCTTCGGTACGTGGCGTATTCGAGGCAGCCGGCCCGGCGGGCCTGACGATCGATACGCGGACTGTGCCGCTGGCGGAAGTCGACGTGCATTGGAACGACACGAGCAGCCTCGTGCGGCCAGTGTTCACCATGCGCGAAAGCGGATGACGAAGGGGCGGCGCGCTACCGGGCCGCGGGCACGACAGGCGCCGTTTATGCACGGGGGCTCGTCGGCGGGGCGAACGGCTTCGTGCAAAAGCCACGGGCAGGGTGGGCAGCCGCGAGCCGGCGACGCGGCGCGCAACGCGCGCGCCGCCGCCTGCCGTCAGGTTCAGAACCGCTGCTGAATCCCGGCCGTCACCCCGACCTGCGTGGTGCCGTAGCCGTTGACATCGCGCGACACGCCGACCTTCTGCCCGTGCTGCCCGATCGCAAACGCGCCGGCCGCATACAGCACCGTGCGTTTCGACAGCGCGTAGTTCGCGCGCATCGACACGAGCGTCGGGTCGGCATCCGTGCCGCCCTTGATGTTCTGGTGATAGACGGCCGCGATCAGCGAGAAGGCCGGCGTGAACTGGTACGAGCCGCCGACCCAAACCATGTCGCTCAACTGGTTCGCGGCGTTCGTGCGATACGTGCGCTTGTAGTTGCGGTAGCCGGCCATCGTCTTCAGGTTGCCGAAGTCGTAGCTCAGGCCCGCATGAATCCCCTGGATGTAGTTGACCGGATCGGCCGGCGTCACGCTGTCGGCTGCGCCGTTCTGACGGTCGAACGCGACCACTGCCGCGAACGGTCCGCCCTCGTAGCCGATCGCCGCGTCGTACTTCGAGCTGGTCTTCACGCTGCCCGGCACGTTGCCGAAGCCGTACATCGCGCCGAACTTGAAGCCGCTGAATTCGCCGTCGTAGCGCACCGCGTTCGACGAACGCGTGAACATGCCGTCCTTGCGGCCGCCGGTGGCCATCGACGACGTCGCCCACGAATAGTTCTGCGCATACCCCATCGGGTCGAACGGCAGCATGTAGTCGTAGGTGACGGTGAAGTTGCGGCCGAGCGAGATCTCGCCCCACTTGCCCTTCAGGCCGACCGTCGCACGGCGCCCGAAGATCGCGTCGGGGCCGTCGTCGGACGCGCCGTTCGCGAGATCGATCCCGCTTTCGAGGCGGAAGATCGCCTTCAGCCCGCCGCCGAGATCCTCGACGCCGCGCAAGCCCCAGCGCGACGTGTTCTTGTTACCGGACTTGAGCTTGTACGAATTGCCGCCTTCCGGCGCCGCGTGGTTGGCGAACTCGATGCCGGCATCCATGATCCCGTACATCGTGACCGACGACTGCGCGTGCGCGGCGCCTGCCGCGAGGCCGGCGACGGCGGCCGATCCGGTCAGGACGGCGGCGCGAAGGGAACGTTCTGCGCGTGACTTCATTGACGGTGTCTCCTTATATCTTCAATTTGCTTCAAACTTCAGTTGTAGTCCGCCGTCAGGCGGGCTGCTTTACCGGTTGGCGGCCGTGGTACAGCTTGTGTCTCCTGCGAGCCATCAAGCTCGAACACCAGCTC
>NZ_JAAGPP010000160.1:0-18276 GCF_017104975.1 Burkholderia sp. Ac-20344 | reverse complement strand
GGCTCGGCCGGCGCAGCCGGTTCGTCGCTTCGCTGCGCAACGGCAGCAGGCGGCTCGGGTTCCTTGCGGACGGGTGTCGGCCTGTCGTCGGCCGGCTCTGCTTGCGTTGCCGCAGCCGCGAGCGGCTGCGGCGTTTCGATGACTGGCGCGTCAACCGGGGCCGGCGCGGCTGCCCGGACGGCAGCCGGCTTCACGGCAGGCTGGCCTGTTTCGTCGCCGGACGGCACCAGCGCTGCACGCACGACCGGCGCTGCGGGCGCAGCCGGTGCGGCAACCTGCGGCCGCGCTGCTTCGGCAGGTGCAGCCGCTACCGGCTTCGCCGCAGCGGCCGACGCCGCTGCAACGCGCGGACTCGGCACCGCGCGCGGCACGGACGGCTGGCCGCCCGGCGCACTGCCGGCCGCAGCAGCCGGCTCGAACGCGAGCATCCGCAGCAGCGCCATCGTGAAACCGGCGTACTCGTCCGGCGCGAGGCCGAGCTCGGCGCGACCGACCGTCGCGATCTGATAGAACAACTGGACCTGCTCGGGGCTCAGCGTTTCGGCGAAGCGGCGCAGGTCGCCCGCTTCGGGCCATTCGTCGAGCACCGAGCCCGGCGCGAATTGCGCCCACGCGATCCGGTGCAGCAGGCTCGCGAGATCCTGAAGCGCGGTCGAGAACGACAGGCTGCGCAGCGACATCTCGTCGGCAATCGCAAGGATTTCCGGGCCGCTGCCCGAGGCAAGCGCGTCGAGCAGGCGCACCATGTAAGTCTGGTCGAGCGCGCCGAGCATGCCCGACACGGCCGACTCGGTCACCTCGTTCGCCGAATAGGCGATCGCCTGGTCGGTGAGGGACAGCGCGTCGCGCATGCTGCCCTGCGCGGCACGCGCGAGCAGGCGCAGCGCCTGCGGCTCGAACGTGATCTGCTCCTCGCCGAGAATCCGTTCGAGATGCGACACGATGTGCCCGGCCGGCATCTGCTTCAGGTTGAACTGCAGGCAGCGCGACAGCACGGTGACGGGAATTTTCTGCGGATCGGTCGTCGCGAGGATGAACTTGACGTGCGGCGGCGGCTCTTCGAGCGTCTTCAGCATCGCGTTGAACGCGTGATTCGTCAGCATGTGCACTTCGTCGATCATATAGACCTTGAAGCGCGCATCGACAGGCGCGTACACCGCGCGCTCGAGCAGCGCAGCCATTTCATCGACGCCGCGGTTGCTCGCGGCATCCATCTCGACGTAATCGACGAAACGCCCTTCGTCGATCTCGCGACAGGCGCGACACACGCCGCACGGCTGCGACGTGACGCCGGTTTCACAGTTGAGTGCCTTGGCGAAGATCCGCGACAGCGTCGTCTTGCCGACACCGCGGGTTCCGGTAAACAGATAGGCGTGATGGAGACGCCCGCCGTCGAGCGCGTGCGTGAGCGCCCTGACGACGTGCTCCTGGCCGACGAGCGAAGCGAAATCCTTCGGACGCCACTTGCGTGCGAGAACTTGATAGGTCATCGGGAAATTGTATCAGTAACGCTGCGTCGCGCCGACACGCGAAACGGTGCGGAAGACAGGCAACGCGCAGGCAAAACGAAGTGTGGTGCAGAAATAAAAAACGCCCGGCGAATGGGGCGAGAAGGAAGGTGACGAGCCCAACCCTCGGCACTGGCGGAAAACGATTGTGGCTGCTTCGTTCCCGACCTGACCAGGTTCACCGCCCCACCATGCGAGGAGGCCCGTCACGGCATATTCTATCACTGCTTCCCGATGAATGCGACCGTTTGTTCGCATCAATGCGAATATGACCCGACAAACCGGCGCGCACCGGGCCGCACGAAGATCACCCGAATTGAATTGCACGCGCACCCACCCCTTGTATTTTGCGGGCCGGCCTCCACCTGCCGGATACAACGGTCGAACGTCGCGTCGTACCCCTACTCGCGTAGCGGCTACTATCGCCGCCCGCAGCAGATAGCAATTTAGGCTAATATGACGCCCGAACGACCCGCGAGCCGCGGCATGCAGCGCTTACACCCCTCCTTTCCGGAGAGCGGAGTGACCTGCCGCAGCGGCCGGCCGCCAACGGCGGCCGGTACGCCGCAACGCGCAAGCAGGCAGTCCCCGAACCGTAAGAGGTATTGACCCAATGAGCGAACAGATCAAACACATCAGCGACGCATCGTTCGAACAGGACGTCGTCAAGTCCGACAAGCCCGTGCTCGTCGATTTCTGGGCCGAATGGTGCGGCCCGTGCAAGATGATCGCCCCGATCCTCGACGAAGTCGCGAAGGACTACGGCGACAAGCTGCAGATCGCGAAGATCAACGTCGACGACAACCAGGCCACGCCCGCGAAGTTCGGCGTGCGCGGCATCCCGACGCTGATCCTGTTCAAGAACGGCGCGGCCGCTGCGCAGAAGGTCGGCGCGCTGTCGAAGTCGCAGCTCACCGCATTCCTGGACAGCCACCTGTAATACCGGCCGTTCCGCGGACGTGTTGTCAACCGGCAACACGTCCGCCGTCAAGCCGCCGATCGCTCGCTCAAGCGCGAATCGGCCTATGCTAGAATTAAAAAACGTCTACAAGACGCATTTAAGTCTCTGAGCGCTTCCGCTCGCCCTCCTCCCTTTATTTCTTTCGTCGTCTCCTCCCTGGCGGGTTCTCCGTATGCATTTATCCGAGCTCAAGTCTCTGCACGTGTCCGAACTGATCGAAATGGCCAATGGCCTCGAGATCGAAAACGCGAACCGCCTGCGCAAGCAGGAGTTGATGTTTGCCATTCTTAAAAAGCGCGCCAAGACGGGAGAGACGATCTTCGGCGACGGTACGCTCGAAGTGCTGCCGGACGGCTTCGGCTTCCTGCGCTCGCCGGAAATGTCGTACCTCGCGAGCACCGACGACATCTACATCAGCCCGTCGCAGATCCGCCGCTTCAACCTGCACACCGGCGACACCATCGAAGGTGAAGTCCGCACGCCGAAGGACGGCGAGCGCTACTTCGCGCTGGTGAAGGTCGACAAAGTCAACGGGCAGCCGCCCGAGGCCTCGAAACACAAGATCATGTTCGAGAACCTCACGCCGCTGCACCCGAACAAGCCGCTGTCGCTCGAACGCGAAATGCGCGGCGAGGAAAACGTCACGGGCCGCATCATCGACATGATCGCGCCGATCGGCAAGGGCCAGCGCGGCCTGCTCGTCGCGTCGCCGAAGTCGGGCAAGACCGTGATGCTCCAGCACATCGCACATGCGATCAAGCAGAACCACCCGGACGTGATCCTGTTCGTGCTGCTGATCGACGAGCGCCCCGAAGAAGTGACCGAAATGCAGCGTTCGGTCGCCGGCGAAGTGATCGCATCGACGTTCGACGAACCGGCCACGCGTCACGTCCAGGTCGCCGAAATGGTGATCGAGAAGGCCAAGCGCCTCGTCGAAATGAAGCACGACGTCGTGATTCTCCTCGACTCGATCACGCGTCTCGCACGCGCATACAACACCGTGATCCCGGCATCGGGCAAGGTGCTGACGGGTGGTGTCGACGCGAACGCCCTGCAGCGTCCGAAGCGCTTCTTCGGCGCGGCGCGCAACATCGAGGAAGGCGGTTCGCTGACGATCATCGGCACCGCGCTGATCGAAACCGGCAGCCGCATGGACGACGTGATCTACGAAGAGTTCAAGGGCACCGGCAACATGGAAGTGCACCTCGAGCGCCGTCTCGCAGAAAAGCGCGTGTATCCGTCGATCAACCTGAACAAGTCGGGCACGCGTCGCGAAGAAATGCTGATCAAGCCCGAGATCCTTCAGAAGATCTGGGTGCTGCGCAAGTTCATCCACGACATGGACGAAGTCGAAGCGATGGAATTCCTGCTCGACAAGATCCGCCAGACGAAGAGCAACTCCGAGTTCTTCGACCTGATGCGCCGCGGCGGCTGATCTCCCCCGCCCCGCACCAGAAAAACGGCCGCCCGCGCATCCTGCCCGGCGGCCGTTTTTCGGTGTCAACCTGAACGTGAACGTACAGGTTGATCTATAATCGCATCATCGCCCAAACTGAATCCCCCTCCCGATGCCGAACGACGCCTCCACCCCGCTGCTGACCGTGAGCGATGCCGCATCGCGGCTCGGCGTCACGCCACGCACGCTGAAGTATTACGAAGAGCGCGGGCTCGTCACGCCGTCGCGCAGCGAAGGCCGCTACCGCCTCTACGACGAAGCCGACCTCGAGCGCTTCGCACGCATCCTGCGGCTGCGCGCGCTCGGCTTCTCGCTGCATGGCATCACCGAGATGCTGAAGCGCCCGCTGGAAGAAACGGGTGACGGCCGGCGCCGCTATTCGGACGCGTCGCTGCGCGACATCCGCACCGGCCTCGCCGAGCAGATCGACACGATCGACCGGCGGATCGCGGCCGTCCAGCGCGAACTGAAGGAAGCCGTCGCGCTGCGCAAGGAACTGCAGCACGACATCGACTACGTCGATCGGCGTCTTGCCGGCGAAAACGCCGATGCGCTGATCGCGCAGCGGCAGGCCGAAGCTGGCGCGCGGCGCGCGCGCAAGGCTCGCGAATGAACGCGATGCCCGGTCGCTCGCCGCCGTGGAGCCGCGTGAGCCTGCGCGCGGACCTGTTCCCGTGGGCGCTCGCACTCGTCACCGGCATCGACTACTTCGACAACGCGATCTTCTCGTTCTTCGCGAGCTACATCGCGGGCGGCATCAACGCATCGCCCGACGAACTCGTGTGGTCGTCGAGCGCCTACGCGGTCACGGCCGTGCTCGGCATCCTGCAGCAGCAATGGTGGGTCGACCGGCTCGGCCATCGCCGCTACGTCGCCGGCTGCATGCTGATGTTCTCGTTCGGCGCGATCGCGGCCGCGCTCGCCGACACGTCGCTCGAACTCGCGTTCGCGCGCGGCTTCCAGGGATATTTCATCGGCCCGATGATGGGCGCGTGCCGGATCCTGATCCAGATCAGCTTCAAGCCGCAGGAACGACCGCCCGCGACACGCGCGTTCCTGATCATGATCCTGCTCGGCAGCGCGCTCGCGCCGATCGCCGGCGGCCTGCTCGTCGCGCATTCGACGTGGCGTGCGCTGTTCGCGTGCACGGCGCCGGCCGGCATCGCGTTCGCGATCCTCGCGCTGCTCACGCTGCCCGATTCGGGCCGGACACCCGACGACGAACGCGGTTCCGGACACTTCTGGCCGTATGTCGTGTTCGCGCTCGCGCAAGGCGCGCTGCAGATCGTGCTGCAGCAGGTGCATTACCAGCTCTACAGCGGCTCGCCGATGCTGATCCTGCTGACGATCGCCGGGATCGGCGCGCTGGCGTGGTTCGCGTATCACCAGTGGAACCATCCGACGCCGCTCGTGCGCCTGCACGCGTTCCGCGAACGGACGTTTCAGGTCGGGCTGCTGCTCTACATGTTCTATTACTACGAGTCGACCGGTTTCAGCTACCTGACGTCGCGGTTTCTCGAAGGCGGGCTCGGCTATCCGGTCGAAAACGCCGGGCGTCTGGTGGGCACGCTGTCGCTGATTTCGGCCACCGCGCTGTTCGCGTACCTGCGGTACGCGAAATTCGTTACCCACAAGAAGTGGTTCGTCGTGCCGGGGTTCGCGATCGCCATCACGGCCGCGCTATGGATGACGCGAATGACGCCGCAGGTCGGCGAAGCCGCGCTGATCGTCCCGCTGCTGCTGCGCGGGTTGCTGCTGCTCTTCATCGTGCTGCCGGTGGCCAACCTGACGTTCCGGATCTTCGCGATCGACGAATACACGCACGGCTACCGGCTGAAGAACATCGTGCGGCAACTGACGATCTCGTTCGCGACGTCGTCGGTGATCATCGTCGAGCAGCACCGCGTGGCCGTGCACCAGACACGGCTCGTCGAGCGCACGAACGTGTTCGATCCGCTGTTCCAGCAAACCGTCGATGCGCTGACGCGCAGCTATGCAGCCGCCGGCCACGCGCTGAACGAGGCGCACGGCCTCGCGATCGCGTCGATCGCGCGCATGGTCGCGCAACAGGCGTCGTTCCTCGCATCGCTCGACGGCTTTTACTTCCTGGCGGGCGTGGCGCTCGTCGGCGGCCTCTTCGCGGCATGGCAAAAAGAGATCGATTGAGTTAAAAGACAGGCTTTGGATTTCCGCGAACCGCCTTCATGCTCTCGAAACTGACCCGCTGGTTCGACGACCGCCGGCGCAACCGCGCGCTGCGCAGCCACCCGATCCCGGACGCGCTGTGGCAGGACACCGTCGAGCGCCTGCCGTTCCTCGCGGCGCTGCCGCCCGACGCGCTCGGCCGGCTGCGTGAACTGACGAGCCTGTTCGTCGCGAAGAAATCGTTCTCGACCGCGCACGGGCTCGAGCTGACCGATGCGATGATCGTCGCGATCGCCGCGCAGGCCTGCCTGCCCGTACTGAATCTCGACCTGTCGCTGTACGACGGCTGGGTCGGCGTCGTCGTGTATCCGGGCGAATTCGTGATCCGCAAGACGGTGCAGGACGAGGACGGTGTCGTCCACGAAGTCGAGCAGGATGCGAGCGGCGAGGCCTGGGAAGGCGGCCCCGTGATCCTGTCCTGGGAAGACGCGCAGATGACCGACGGCCGCGACGCATACAACGTCGTGATCCACGAGTTCGCGCACAAGATCGACATGGTCAACGGCGCGGCCGACGGCTATCCGCCCCTTTTTCGCCGCTGGCACGCGCCGCATCTCGATGCGCAGGCCTGGGCCGACGTGTTCGAGCACGCGTACGACCAGTTCTGCGCACGCGTCGACGCGGTGCCGGACCGCGCGTGGGCGCGCTTCGAGCGGGACTCGCTGATCGACCCGTATGCGGCCGACCACCCGTCCGAATTCTTCGCGGTATGCAGCGAAGCGCTGTTCGTCCGGCCGAAAGCGTTCGAGTCCGAATTTCCGGAGCTGTACCGGTTGCTCGCACGCTACTACCGGCAGGATCCGGCCGGCACCGGCGCGCTCGACGCACCGTGAAAATTATTCGTCAACCATCTGATTTTCTGGCATAATCGCCGTTTTTCGACCTTAGGCAAGTGGCTCGCGCCGGGCTTGGCGTCGTCTGGTTTGCGCAATATGCGCGCGCCGGCACGGCAAGCGGCGGGTTGGCTACCGCTCTCACCAAGGAAAGACCATGAAAGAAGGCATCCACCCGAACTACCGCGAAGTCGTCTTCCAAGACATGTCGAACGGCTTCAAGTTCATCACGCGCTCGACGATCCAGACGCGCGAAAACATCGAACTCGACGGCAAGACCTACCCGCTCGCCAAGATCGAAGTGTCGTCGGAATCGCACTCGTTCTACACGGGTCAGCAAAAGATCATGGACACGGCAGGCCGTGTCGAGAAGTTCAAGAACAAGTTCGGCGCACGCGCCAGCGGCAAGGTCGCGAAGTAAGCTTCGCACCGTATCCGGTGGTTGCATTGCACCGGTCCCGCAAAAAAGGGCAGCCCAGGCTGCCCTTTTTTGTCTCTGCTCGCCCGGCAGGCGCCAGCCGGTGCCCGGGCATCGACCTGACGCGCAGCAGCGGGCGCGTCTACAATGCCGGATGCTCGAAACCGGCTCCACCGCGCGCAACCGCGCCGGCCACCCGCCCATAACAAATCGCTCATCTGCATGAAGCCTGTCGTCCGTCTCACCGCCTCCGCCACACGCGCGCTGCCGCGCTGGCTGCTGCTTACCCTCTGCTTCGTCTACGCCGCGTTCGGCCTGTTCGGCCGCGATCCGTGGAAGAACGAGGACGCGGCGGGCTTTGGCGTGATGTGGACGATGGCCAAAGGCGGCTGGCACGACTGGCTGCTGCCGAACCTGGTCGGCAAGTTCATCACGACCGACGGGCCGCTCGGCTACTGGCTCGGCGCACTGTCGATCCGCGGCCTCGGCCCGTGGGTCGATGCGAGCAACGCATCGCGCGTCGATACCGGCGTGCTGTTCTGCGTCGCGTGCGCATTCGTCTGGTACGCGGCCTACCTGCTCGGCCGGCGTGCCGAAGTCCAGCCGTTCAAATACGCGTTCGGCGGCGAACCCGAGCCGCGCGACTACGGCCGCACGCTCGCCGACGGCGCGCTGCTGGTTCTCGTCGCCTGCTTCGGCCTCGCGGAACGCGGGCACGAAACGACGCCGCAGCTCGCGCAGTTCGCGTGGATCGCGATGCTCGTCTACGGGATCGTGCGCGGCATCGACAAGCCGATGCAGGGCGCGCTGTGGTGGGGCCTCGCGATCGGCCTCGTCGCGCTGTCCGGCAATCCGGTACTGGTCGTCGCGCTGCTCACCGGCACGGCCGTGCTGTGGCTCGTTACGCCGGAGATGCGCAACCTGCGCCTGCCGCTCGTCGGCGTGCCGCTCGCGGCCGCGATCTTCGCGCTGTGGCCGCTGGCCGCGTTCGTCGCGGCGCCCGACGATGCCGCATGGTTCTTCAACCAGTGGATCCACGGCAGCCTGATGCGCTTTTCAGGCCCGCCGACCGCGGTGCTCGGCTATGCGGCAAAGAACCTGCCGCTGTTCACGTGGCCCGCGTGGCCGCTCGCGATCTGGGCGTGGTGGAGTTGGGCCGGCATGCGCCGCCGTGCGCACATCGCGATTCCGCTGTCGGTCGCCGTGCCGCTCGTTGCGCTCGTGATCCTGCAGAGCCAGCAGTCGAACCGCATGTACATGCTGCTGATGCCGCCGCTCGCGGTGCTCGCGACGTTCGCGCTGCCGACCCTCAAGCGCGGCGCGATCAACGCGATCGACTGGTTCGCGGTGCTGAGCTTCACGATCCTCGGTACCTTCGTGTGGCTCGTGTGGCTCGCCTCGCTCACGGGCTTCCCGCATCCGCTCGCGCGCAATCTGGCGCGTCTCGTGCCCGGTTACGAGCCGCATTTCAAGATCCTGTCGTTCATCTGCGCGGTGATCGCCACCGTGTGCTGGTGCTTCCTCGTGCGCTGGCGCGTCTCGCGGCAGCCGAAGGTGCTGTGGCGCAGCGTCGTGCTGTCGGGTGCGGGCACCACGCTGATGTGGGTGCTGCTGATGACGCTGTGGCTGCCGATCGTCAACTACGGCCGGACCTATCGCGATGTCGCCCAGCAGATCGCCGTGCACCTGCCGTCCGACTACGAGTGCATCTCGCCCGTGCGGCTCGGTGACGCGCAGATCGCGACCTTCGCGTATTTCGGCAACATGCGCTTCGATTTCTCCGGCGACTGCGACGTGATCCTGCGTCAGGACCGCTCGGACTTCGGCGAGCCGAGCTCGATGTCGCAATACGTGTGGCGTCTCGTATGGGAAGGCCGCCGTGTCGCCGACCGCGACGAGCGCTTCCGTCTGTACGAGCGCATCGAACGGCCGAAGACGCCTGTCAAGCGGCGTCCGCCGCGCCGCCAGCCGGCCGATTGACGATGTTCGGCGACATCCGCCGGATCGTCGGTCTCGCGTGGCCGGTGCTCGTCGGCCAGCTCGCGATCATCGCGTTCGGCGTGATCGACACCGCGATGGTCGGGCGCTACTCGGCCGTCGATCTGGCCGCGCTCGGGCTCGGCTCGTCGATCTACATCTCGATCTATATCGGCCTGACGGGCATCCTGTCCGCGCTGCAGCCGATCACCGGACAGTTGTACGGCGCGCGGCGCTATGCCGAGATCGGCGAGGAAGTGCGCCAGGCGCTGTGGCTCGCGCTGCTGCTCGCGGTGCCCGGCTTTCTCCTGCTGCACTTTCCCGAACCGCTGCTGCGCGTCGCGCACACGCCCGCCGCGCTGCACGACCGCACCGTCGACTACCTGCGCATCCTGTCATACGGGCTGCCCGCCAGCCTCGTCTTCCGTATCTACAACGCGCTGACCAACGCGGCCGGCAAGCCGCGCCTCGCGATGATCCTGCAGATCGGCGCACTGCTGCTCAAGTTTCCGCTCAACGTGTGGTTCATCTTCGGCGGGTTCGGCGTGCCGGCCCTCGGCGGCCCCGGCTGCGGGCTCGCGAGCACGCTGATCAACTGGGCGCTCGCGCTGATCGGCTACACGCTGCTCGCGAAGCTCGACGTGTTCGCGCCGCTCGCGATCTTCTCGCGCTTCTGCTGGCCGGTCTGGGAACGCCAGAAGGCGATCCTGAAACTCGGCGTGCCGATGGGCCTGTCGTACCTGATCGAGGTCACGTCGTACACGTGCATGGCATTGTTCATCGCGCAGTTCGGCACGACGACGCTCGCCGGCCACCAGATCGCCGGCAATATCGGCGCGGTGCTGTACATGACGCCGCTGTCGATCGGCGTGGCAGCTTCGACGCTGGTCGCGCGCGCGCTCGGCGCCGGACGGCCCGAAGAAGCCCGGCTGCTCGGCCGGCACAGCGTGATCTTCGCGTGCGGCATTGCCGCGACCTACGGCCTGCTCGTGTTCGTGCTGCGTCCGCTGATCATCGGCGGCTATACGCCGAACCCGGCCGTCGCCGCGGCTGCGATGCCGCTCGTCGCGATCGTCGCGTGCTACCACGTCTTCGATGCGCTGCAGGTCACGTCGGCGTTCGTGCTGCGCGCGTACAAGGTCGCGGTCGTGCCGACCGTGATCTATGCGGTCGCGCTGTGGGGCGTCGGGCTCAGCGGCGGCTACGCGCTCGGCTTCGACGTGGGCGGCATCGCGCCCGCATGGCTGACCGGCGCGCGCGGCTTCTGGTTCGCGAACACGATCAGCCTGATGCTTGCGGGCGCCGGGCTCGTGCTGTACCTGCGCCGCGTCAGTCGCGCGCACGCCGCCGCGTCCGTCTGACGCATCGCCCGCTACGTGTCCTCCAGCACGTCGGCCGCGTGATAGGACGACCGCACGAGCGGACCGGCAACGACTTCCCTGAAACCGAGCAATAGCGCCTCGTCGCGCCACGCGGCAAATGCGTCCGGGCTCACGTAGCGCCGCACGGGCAGATGGTGTGCGGACGGCGCGAGATACTGGCCGAGCGTCAGCACGTCGACGTCATGCGCACGCAGGTCGCGCAGCGTGTCGCGCACTTCGTCGTCGCACTCGCCGAGCCCGAGCATCAACCCCGATTTCGTCACCAGTCCCGGCCGCGCCCGCTTCGCCTGCGCAAGCAACTCGAGCGAGCCGCGATAGTCGGCGCCCGGCCGCGCCGCGCGATACAGCGACGGCACCGTCTCGATGTTGTGGTTGAACACGTCGGGCCAGGCCGTCGACAGCGCATCGAGCGCGCGAGCCACGCGGCCGCGGAAGTCCGGCGTCAGCACTTCGACGCCGATGCCCGGCACGCTCGCGCGCACCGCCGCGATGCACGCGGCGAAATGCGCGGCGCCGCCGTCGCGCAAGTCGTCCCGGTCGACCGACGTGATCACGACGTAGCGCAATCCGAGCGCCGCGGCCGCGTCGGCCAGCCGCGCCGGCTCGTCGGGATCGAGCGGCTCGGGACGGCCGTGCGCGACGTCGCAGAACGGGCAGCGTCGCGTGCACAGCCCACCCATGATCATGAAGGTCGCGGTGCGCTGCGCGAAGCATTCGCCGATGTTCGGACACATCGCCTCCTCGCAGACGGAATGCAGCCGATGGTCGCGCAGCACGGCCGCCATGTCGGCCACCGCCGCGCTCATCATCGGCCGCGCGCGCAGCCACGGCGGCTTCGGCAACGCCGCGCCAGCTGCGGGCTCGACGCGCACCGGAATGCGCGCGAGCTTGTCGCGGCTTCGCGCGCCCGGCTGGCCGAGCGCCGTGAGGCTGGGTCGTTCGAGCGCGGCGGCCATCGTCAGCCTCCGAGGAACGCGACGATCAGGCGGTTCACGTCGGCGGCCGCCTCCATCTGCACCATGTGCCCGCTGCCGGCGATCACCTCGGCACGCACGCCATCCGGCAAACCCTGCGCGTGCTGCGCCGGGATCACCTGGTCGCGCTCGCCCCAGATCACGAGCGTACGCGGCGCAAGCGACGCGAGCCGGTCGCGGAACACGCGCCGCTGCGCGGCGCCGTCGAACGCGGCATTCGCGATTTTTTCCAGCGCCGCCTGCACGCCTTCGAGCCGCTTGTACTTGACGAGATCCTCGACGAGTTGCCGCGTCACCAGCGCGTTGTCAGCGAACAGCGCGCCGAGGTGCGGCTTCAGCGTATTGCGGCTGTTGCCGGCGACGAAGCCGTCGATGTAAGCGCGGTTGATGTCGGTGCCGAGCCCCGCGCTCGCAATCAGCGTCAGCGACGCGACGCGTTGCGGTGCGCGCTCGGCCGCTGCCATCGCGACCGCGCCGCCCATCGAATGGCCGATCAGGTGGGCCTGGTCGATGCCCTTCGCATCGAGCAGCGCGAGCACCGTGTCGGCCAGTTCGTCGAGGCTGCCCGTCTCGACCGCCTTGCCCGATTCGCCGTGACCGGGCAGGTCGAGCGCCCACACCGTCCGGTGTGCGGCGAGATCCGCGTGATTGAACAGCCAGTTGTTCAGGTCGCCGCCGAAGCCGTGGATCAGCACGGCGGGCGTGCCGGTGCCTTCACCGAGCTTCAGGAAGCGCACCGTCCGGCCGCCGATCTGCGCCTTTTCGGGCTGCGGGCCCGCGGCTTCGTCGGAAGCCGCGCTCGGCACGAAATCGCGCTGGAAATCGGCGATCGCCGCGTCGATGTCGGCATCGCTCGCATCGGCGGCCGCGACGACGCCGAGCAGCGCGCCGACCGGCAGCGTCTCGCCCTCCTGCGCGACCTGCCGGCGCAGCGTGCCGTCGAACGCGCATTCGACACCCGACGAGATCTTGTCGGTCTCGACGTCGAGCACTTCGTCGCCCTTCGTCACGCGTTCGCCGAGCGCCTTCAGCCAGCCGTTGACCTGCCCCTGCTCCATCGACAGCCCCCACTTGGGCATCGTGATCATGTGAATCGACATCGTGTCAGCTCCTCGTCTTCAGGACCGCCTGTGCAATCGCATCGGCGGACGGGATATACAGGTCTTCCAGCACGCTCGCGAACGGCGCGGGCGTATGCGGCGCGGTCACGAGCTCGATCGGCGCCTTCAGCGCATGGAACGCGCGCTGCGCGACGAGCGCAGCGATGTCGGTCGCGATCGAGCAGCGCGGGTTCGCTTCGTCGACGACCACCACGCGCCCGGTGCGCTCCGCGCTTTCGAGAATCGTTTCCTCGTCGAGCGGCGACGTCGTGCGCAGGTCGATCACGTCGACCTGGATGCCGTCCTTCGCGAGCTTCGCGGCCGCGTCCATCGCGAGGTGCACCATCCGGCCGTACGTGACGATCGTCGCGTCGTCGCCGTCGCGCATCACGTTCGCTTCGCCGAACGGAATCGCATAGGACTCCTCCGGCACGTCGCCTTCGCGGGTATAGAGCAGCTTGTGCTCGAGGAAGATCACGGGATCGTTGTCGCGGATCGCCTGGATCAGCAGCCCCTTCGCGTCGTACGGCGTCGACGGGCACACGACCTTCAGCCCCGGAATGTGCGTGAACAGCGACGTGAGCATCTGCGAATGCTGTGCGGCCGCGCGCAGCCCGGCGCCGTACATCGCGCGGATCACGACCGGCGTCACGGCCTTGCCGCCGAACATGTAGCGAAACTTCGCGGCCTGGTTGAAGATCTGGTCGAAGCACACGCCCATGAAATCGATGAACATCAGCTCCGCGACGGGCCGCATCCCGCACGCGGCCGCGCCGACCGCCGCGCCGATGTAGCCGCCCTCCGACAGCGGCGTATCGAGCACGCGGCCCGGAAACTTGTGGAACAGCCCCTTCGTCACGCCGAGCACGCCGCCCCACGCGTCGTCCTCGCCCGGCGCACCCGCGCCGCCCGCATTGTCCTCGCCCATCACGATCACGCTGTCGTCGCGCGCCATTTCCTGCGCGAGCGCCTCGTTGATCGCCTGCGAATAAGTGATCTTCCTTGCCATGTCTGTCTCCTGGAATGTTCGGTTCGCCGTGCCGGCCGCGGTGTCAGGCCGCGCTCACGGGTACGACACGTAGACGTCGGTCAGCAGGTCGGCCGCATCGGGTACCGGCGCGGCCTTGGCCTGCGCGACCGCGTCATCGATCAGCGCGTTCACCTGTGCATCGACCGCGCGCAGGTCGGCGGTCGTCAGCGCTTCGGCCCGCACGACGCGCGTTTCGAAATGCTTCAGGCAGTCCTTCTCGTCGCGCAACTTCTGCACCTCGCCGGGCGCGCGATAGGTTTGCGCATCGCCTTCGAAGTGGCCGAAATAGCGCGTGAACTTCACCTCGACGAGCGTCGGGCCGCCGCCGTTGCGCGCACGCTCGACGGCCTCGCCGAGCGCTTCGTGCACCGCGAAGAAGTCGAAGCCGTCGACGATCACGCCCGGCATCCCGAACCCGTTCGCGCGATCGGCGATGTTGTCGGTCGCGACCGACCAGCTCGACGACGTCGCTTCCGCGTAGCCGTTGTTTTCGGCCACGAAGATCGCGGGCAGCCGCCACACCGACGCGAGGTTCATCGATTCGAAGATCACGCCCTGGTTCGATGCGCCATCGCCGAAGAAGCACACGCCGACGCCGCCGGTTTTCCTGTGCTTCGCCGCGAGCGCCGCACCGCAGACGAGCGGGCCGCCCGCGCCGACGATCCCGTTGGCGCCGAGCATGCCCATCGCCAGGTCGGCGATGTGCATCGAGCCGCCCTTGCCGTGGCAGACGCCCGTCTTCTTGCCGTAGATCTCGGCCATCATCCCGTGCACGTCGACGCCCTTCGCGATGCAATGGCCGTGGCCGCGGTGCGTGGTCGCGACGTAGTCGTCGAGGCCGAGGTGCAGCATTGTGCCGACCGCGGACGCCTCCTCGCCCGCGTACAGGTGAACGAAACCGGGGATCTCGCCGGTCGCGAATTCGACGTGCAGGCGCTCCTCGAATTCGCGGATCGTGCGCATCAGCCGGTAGGCGTCCAGCAGCTTGTCCCTGCTGAGCTGTGTCGAAACGGTCATGTGTGTCTCCTGGGTAGGTCTGACTGCGAATGCCGCCTCGGCCGGGCCGCGGCGACGGATTGCTCGGCCTGGGGCCGTCAATGGAACGTGAAGCCGCCGTCGACGTTCACGGCCTGGCCCGTCACGTTGTCCATCGTCGCGAAGAACAGCGCCAGCCGGCCCATGTCTTCCGGCGTCTGCGCGCGGCCCTGCGGAATCAGCGTCAACTGGTGCCGCTGCCACGACTCCTCGACCGATTCGCCCTCGGTCTTCCATTCGTCGGACAGCCGGTCCCACATGTAGGTACGCACGATGCCGGGGCAGATCGCATTGACGGTCACGCCGTCGCGCGCGACCTCCTTCGCGAGCGCATTCGTGAAACCGACGACCGCGAATTTCGAGGCGCTGTAGTGCGCGAGATTCGGAAAGCCTTCCTTGCCGGCGATCGACGCGACGTTGATGATCCGGCCACGGCCCTGCGCCTTCAGCGGCGCGAGCGCCGCGCGGCAACCGAGGAACGTGCCCTTCGCGTTCACGTCCATCACGAAATCCCAGTCGCGCTCGGTCAGTTCGCCGACCGGATGAATGCTGATCACGCCCGCGCAATTCACGAGGACGTCGAGCCGGCCGAGGTCGGCGAGCGCCTGTGCGACCATCGCGTCGACCTGCGCGGCCTGCGTGACATCGACCTTCGCGACCGCCGCCCGGCGGCCGAGCGCGCGCACCTCGCGCGCGGTGGCATCGAGTGCGTCGTCGAGCAGGTCGGCCAGCAGGATGTCGGCGCCCGCGCCGGCAAGCGTCAGCGCGATGCCGCGGCCGATACCGCGCGCGCCGCCTGTGACGATGGCGACCTGTCCTTCGAGTGAAGCAGTCATGGCGATGTCTCCTTGATGATCGTTATGGATTTCGAAATGTCGGCCGGGAAAGCCGGGACTCATTCGCGCCACGCGCCGGCATCGCGCAGCAGTTGCCGTGACGACGCGTGGCGCAGCGTGCGGCCGACGTCGACCGTCAGCGGCCCGTGCCAGTCGAGCGAGATCTCGTAGCGATCGCCGCGCGCGACCTCGATCTCGCGCTCGCCGTCGAACGCAAGCGTGCCGCGCTCGAACGGGATCGTCTGCCATGCGCCCGGCTCGAGCCGCTCGCAACTGCGCATCACGACGCGATCGACGCGGCCCGGTGCGATCGGCGCGACGAGCGGCGTGCCGGCCGTCTTGCCTCCGGCCGCGAAGCGCATCGCGAGCCCGTGCGGCGCGCTGCGTTCGAGCGGTGCCCACGCGCCGCCAAGCGCGGACAGGCCGATCCCGTCCGGTTCCGCAAACGTCAGGTAGAGCGAATCGATGTCGTCGGATCCCGAGATCGCGCGGGCGCCGATGAAACGCTGCCGCGCGGCGCACACGTCCACGAGCGCGATCTCCTCGCGCCCCGGCTGCGCGCCCGCCACGCAGCGCACGACGAGCCGCTTGTTGCGCGTGAACGCGACTTCGGCCGGCACCGCGCCGGTCGCGGCGAGTCCTGCCGCGACGCCGGCGACGGTTGCTTCGCGATGTTCGGGAAATGCGTTGTTGGTGCCGGTGGACAGCGCGACGAGCGGCGTCGCGCCGCAATGCGCGGCGACGGCGCGATGGGTGCCGTCGCCGCCGAGCACGACGATCAGCGCGACTTCCACCCGGTGCAGGTACGCGGCGCCGGCCTGCGTGTCGGCGACGGTGTCGGTGATCGGCAGGTCGACGAATTCGACCTCGGGCCAGCGCTCGTGCGGCGCGACCGCTCGATGCGTGTCGAGCGCACGCAGCAGCAGCGTCGCGATGCCGGTCCGGTCGCGCAGCGTCAGCACGCGCTCGACGCCCATCGCGCCGAGGCCGGCCAGCAGGCGCACGATCATGTTCGCCTTCTCCGCCGTCGGAAACACGGATGCATGCGTCGTGAGACGGCGGATGTCGCGCCCCGATGCGGGGTTCGCGATCACGCCGACGGTAACGGGCGTCGTCACGGGTTTGTCTCCATCCAGTTGGCCGGCCGCGACGCATTGATGTGCGTCGCGGCCCTGCCTGTCTCGTCCGCTGCCATCGCCGGGCGGCGGATCGTCGTCGACGCGACCGCGCCGACTTGCCCGTGATCTCTGCAAGCGGCGTGCCATCGTGTGTGCGATGAACGTGAAACCCTTGTGAACGCTGACGCGGCGGATATGCCGGTGCTCCGGATTCGCCGCTGGAAGGACGGAGCGCGCGGCAATCCGGCCCGCTCGTCTCACCCCGCCGATATAACGAAACGACCATCGCGACGCCGGCGCAAGCGTGCCGTTTCGCCCGCAAACCCCGCGGCATCGCGGCACCGCGCATGTCGCGTCACACCGGACGGTCTGCGCATGTCGCAGATGAACGCGTCTCAACGTCACGAGACGGCCCGCGATACCGGTGAGACGAACGTCTCATGCCCGCTGCGTGCTGCGATGCAATGTGATCCGTCGAACGGGATGTGCTACAAGAACATCGCATTCCCCGCCGTACGGAACCGGAGCCGACCATGCCCTATGCCGTCCCCCAGGCCCAGCACGCCGACCGCGTGCTCGGCGCGCTCGCCGGACGCCTGCCCGCGCCGGCCGAATCCACGCGCCTCGTGTCGTCGTGGCAACGGTCGCTGGAGCGCTACCGTCTCGACCCCGCTTCGTCGATCGGCCCGCGCGTGCTGACCGCGGCCGAGCTGCGCGAAGTGCGCGACAAGGAGGAGGCCTTCCTGCGCGCGTCGGGCCAGTGCCTGACGCGGCTGCACGACATGATCCGCGTCGCCGACTACTGCGTGATGCTGACCGACGCGCACGGCGTGACGATCGACTACCGGATCGACCGCGAGCGCCGCAACGACTTCCGCCATGCGGGGCTGCACATCGGCTCGTGCTGGTCGGAAAGCGAGGAAGGCACCTGCGGTGTCGCCAACGTGCTGACCGATCTCGCGCCGATCACCGTGCACAAGACCGATCACTTCCGCGCGGCATTCACGACGCTCACCTGTAGTGCGGCGCCGATCTTCTCGCCGGGCGGCGAGCTGATCGGCGTGCTCGACGCGTCGGCCGTCCATTCGCCCGACGGCCGCGACAGCCAGCGTCTCGTCTATCAGCTCGTGCGGCAGAGCGCGGCGCTGATCGAGGACGGCTACTTCGTGCACAGCACCGCGCAGCACTGGATCCTGTTCGGGCATCCGAATCGTCATTACGTCGAAGCGCAGCCCGAGTGGCTGATCGCGTTCGACGAATGCGGCAATATCGTCGCCGCGAACCGGCAGGCACGCGACGCGCTGCCGGCGCTGCGCGAACCGCGCCATATCGACGAGATCTTCGATGCGACCGAGATGCCGCTGCGCGATGCCGCGCGGCTCGATGCGATCGTCGCGCTGCGGCTGCGCGCGACCGGCGCGCCGCTCTATGCGCGGCTGCGGG